>SFID01000109.1 GCA_004555425.1 Bacteroidales bacterium | reverse complement strand
TACTCAGGATGCTCCAGATAGCGAGTCAACGTGTGGCACTGCGGTGTGCGTTGTTTCTTTAAACACGAATCTTTCTAATTTTCCTAATCGCGTGGGGTAAAACCTCCAAATGGGCATGTTAAAGAAACACGAGTCGAATTGTTTCCTTGTTGGAGGTTAACCCCGCGCAATTAGAAAGATTCGTAAGATTCGTGTTAAAATAAATACCGCAAGCCGAAGGTCCACACGTTGCCTCGCAATCTAGAACGACCTGAGTAGTTACGGTAACGTGAAGGGTGTCATTGCAAGGCAATGTACCGCACCTTGCTCGTGTGGCTCAGCGAATGGCGGTTTAATTTAGTATTTATAATTTATAGGTACCCATCTCAGTTTTTGCTAGGCAATATTATGGGAGGAGGTTGCCGTCTGTGCGCCCGAGAGGGTAAAAGCGTCGAGAACCTACCTTAATGTTTACAGCAGGCTGGAAGCGTGTGAGGGCCTACTGTGGGTCTACTGTGGACGAGATAGCCCAACAAAATCCGCAGTTCTTGACGGCCATACGAGAATTTTGCCTACCTTTGCAGAAAATGTACGTTCCCCACCATGGAAAACTATATCGTTTCTGCACGTAAATACCGCCCGCTGACGTTCGACAGCGTGGTGGGACAGCGCGCACTGACCACGACACTGAAGAATGCCATTGCCTCGGGCAAATTGGCACACGCCTACCTCTTCTGCGGTCCACGAGGCGTGGGCAAAACCACCTGCGCCCGCATCTTTGCGCGCACCATCAACTGTCTCACGCCCACCGAGACGGGCGAGGCATGTGGTAATTGCGAGAGTTGCAAAGCCTTTGAGCAGCAGCGCAGTTTCAACATTCACGAACTGGATGCCGCCTCCAACAACTCCGTGGAGGACATCCGCTCGCTCATCGAACAGGTGCGCATGCCGCCACAGGTGGGCCGCTACAAGGTTTTCATCATCGACGAGGTGCACATGCTCTCAACGGCAGCCTTCAATGCCTTCCTCAAGACCCTTGAAGAGCCGCCCGCCCACGCCATCTTCATCCTGGCCACCACGGAGAAGCACAAGATTCTGCCAACCATCCTCAGCCGTTGCCAAATCTACGACTTCAACCGCATGGAGGTGGCCGACATCGTGGGCCATCTCAAGCACGTGGCCCAGCAGGAAGGCTACGATTACGAGGAAGAGGCCCTGAGCGTCATTGCCCGCAAGGCCGATGGCGGCATGCGCGATGCCCTGTCGATTTTCGACCAAGTGGCAGGCTATGCCGAAGGCCACCTGACGTATCGCAAGGTCATTGAAGACCTCAATGTGCTCGACTACGACTATTACTTCAAGATAGTCGATCAGATGCTAGGCAAAAACATTCCCGCCGTTATGCTGACGCTCAACGAAATCCTCTCGAAGGGATTTGCGGCCAACCATTTCATCAGCGGCTTTGCCTCCCACCTGCGCGATTTGCTCGTGAGCCGCGATGCCCAGACGTTGCCCCTGCTGGAAGTGTCGGAGACGGTGCGCACGCGCTATAGCGAACAGGCAGCCAAGTGCCGACCGCAGTTCCTCTATCGCGCCCTCCGGTTCTGCAACGACTGCGACCTCAACTATCGCACGTCAAGCAACAAGCGCCTTCTGGTCGAACTGACACTCATACAGGTGGCGCAGGCGGTGGACGACGACGAGGCAGGTTGTGGGCTTGGCCCTACGAAGATACTAAAACCCCTCTTTGCTGCCATCGCTCCTGCGGCGGCAGCCCCCCAAGCCCCGAAGGCCCAACCCGCCGCAACAACCCAGCAACGGCCCGCAGCCACACCAGCGGCTGCCACTGCCCCCTCCGCCACGCTGCCCGTGGCCAATACGCAAAACACGGCAGCCGCCCAGCACCATGTGCGACCCGTTTCGCTCTCCATCAGTGCCACAAAAATGCAGCAGCGCCGCAAGCAAGCCAATTCGGCCAACCTCGACCAGGCCCGCCGCATTGTCATCAACGAGGTGCAACCCTTCGAATGGAAAGACCTGAGTTATCAGTGGTATCGCTTTGCCATGGAACTGCCACAAGAGCAGAACGCCATCGCTGGACGCATGAAAAATATGCGGCCACAGTTGATGGACAATTTTGTGGTTGAGGTGCCCGTGGAGAACGACCAAGTGCTCATGCTGATGAACAGCATCCGCGACGACCTTGTCTGCTACCTTCGCATGGGACTGCACAACGGCAAGGTGGACGTACGCTTCCGCATCATTCAAGCCGAGGAAGCCAAAAAGCGCGCCTACACCCGACAAGAACAACTTGCCGCCATGCTTGAAAAATCGCCAGGATTGGCCGTCCTCAAGAACACATTGAACCTCGAACTGGCATAATCTCCGAAACAAAACAATCTACAAAATATGGAATCACACAAGTACATCACCCTTTCCTACGAACTCTATTCCGACAATGCCCAGGGCATTCACGAACTCATCGAAAAGGCTCCCGCCGAACACCCTCTCCAGTTTATCTCAGGCTTTGGCACTATGCTCGAAGCCTTCGAAGGCAACATCGTCCCCCTCTCCGAAGGCGATGAGTTTGACTTCAATCTCAGCGTGAACGAGGCGTACGGCCCCTATGTGCAGGAGCACGTCATCGAACTCGACAAGCAGGTCTTCACCATTGACGGACGCTTTGACAAGGAAAACATCTATCCCGGCAATGTCATTCCCCTGACCAACGCCGACGGCAACCGCTTCGACGGCATCATCGTGGAGGTGAAGGAAAAGACAGTGGTCGTTGACCTCAACCATTTCCTGGCCGGCCGCGACCTACATTTCTGCGGCAAAGTGATTCAGTCGCGCCCCGCCACCGATGCCGAGATTCAGGGATATATCAATATGTTTAGCGGCGAAGGCTGCGGCTGCGGCTGCCACGATTGTGGCGATGGCGGTTGCGGCGAAGGCGGCTGCGGCGAAGGCGGCTGCGGAGGCCATCACCACGAACACGGCGACGGCTGCTGCGGTGGCCACGAACACGAACACGGCGACGGATGCTGCGGTGGCCACGAACACAAGCACGGCGACGGCTGTTGCGGTGGCGGTCATTGCCACTAACCTCCCCATCCGCGCAAAGTATCACCAACACACCCCCGACCATGAACACATTCGGACAGATATTCCGCCTCACTACCTTTGGCGAGAGCCACGGCCCCGCCATTGGTGGCGTGATGGACGGCTTCCCCGCTGGCATCCCCATTGACCTGGAGTTTGTGCAGCAACAGCTAGACCGCCGTCGTCCTGGGCAGAGCGCGCTCACCACAGCGCGCCGCGAGAGCGACCGCGTGGAGATACTCTCGGGCGTGTTTGAGGGCGTGTCCACGGGTACTCCCATCGGATTTCTTGTGCGCAATAGCGACCAGCATTCTGCCGACTACGACAACCTGCGCAACGTCTTCCGTCCCAGCCATGCCGACTACACGTATCAGATGAAGTATGGCGTGCGCGATCATCGTGGCGGCGGACGCAGTTCGGCCCGCGAAACGGTGAGCCGTGTCGTTGCAGGAGCCTTTGCCATGCTCGCCCTGCGCCACGTAGGTGTGCAGATTACCGCCTACACCTCGCAGGTAGGCCCACTTGTGCTCGGGGGCGATTATCAGCAATACGACTTCAGCGAAATTGAGCGCAATCCTGTGCGCTGTCCCGACCCCAAAATGGCGGACATGATGGCCAACCTGATTCGCCAGGTCAAGGCCGAGGGCGACACCATCGGCGGCGTCATCACCTGCATCGTCAAGGGCTGTCCCGTAGGGCTTGGCGAACCCGTTTTTGGCAAGTTGCACGCTGACCTAGGTGCCGCCATGCTCTCCATCAATGCGGCAAAGGGCTTCGAATATGGCGAAGGTTTTGTTGGCGCGGCAGGACGCGGCAGCGAGCAGAACGACCATTTTCTCCCAAGTGAGGAAGCGGCGCGCCCAAATCTGGCTTCCAACCACAGCGGAGGCATTCAGGGCGGCATTTCCAACGGCGAAGACATCGTCATGCGCATTGCCTTCAAACCCGTGGCCACCCTCCTACGCCCGCAAACCACCATCAACAGCGACGGACAGGCCACTACGCTTCAGGCCCGCGGCCGCCACGACCCCTGTGTGCTACCCCGCGCCGTGCCCATCGTAGAAGCGATGGCCGCCATCACGATTCTGGACCACTATCTGCGCGCCCTGAGCCAGCACATCCCAACAAAATCAACGCCGATAGCCAAGCCAAACGCCTAGAAACCTGCTGGCCAGCATAGAATAGTGTTAAAAAAATAATAACTTCCAATATTTCTGAAAAAATATTTGTTTCCGAATAAAACCTTTTCTATATTTGCGTAAACAAGTTGTCGTGATGATAACGTTTTCTATAGTTTAGTTAAGTCTAGTTTAGTTTTTGTGTTGGTTTAGCGGAGGTCCTTAGCGTAGGGTTTCCGCTAAATTTTTTTGCTATTGCTTGCCGATAATTCGGATAATGAGTGCCAAAGTTTTTTCGGCTATGTGCAACCATTTACAATACCCAACGGATTTTCCATAACAAACAACAAAGGCCATGCCAACGGCACAGCCTTTGTTGTATTTGGGTGTTAGGAAATTTTATTCCGCTTCGGGAGCCTGTTATTCCGCTTCGGGAGCCTGGTCGATAAGGTCCATGAATTGGTCGAGCTTGGGCGTGATGATGATTTGCGTACGGCGGTTGCGCTGCTTGCCTTTCTCGGTATTGTTGGAGGCCACGGGGTTGTACTGTCCGCGTCCGCCGCAAGTCATTCGCTTGGGATCGATGCCGTACTGCGTTTGCAGCACCTGCACAACGGAAGAGGCGCGGAGTGCGGAGAGGTCCCAGTTGTTGCGGATGTTTGTTTTGGAGATGGGCACATCGTCCGTGTTGCCTTCTACGAGCACGTCGTATTCCTTGTAGTCCTGAATGATTTTTGCAATCTTTGAGAGCGTTTCGTGCGCACGGTCGCCAATTTCGTAACTACCGCTCTTGTAGAGCATATTGTCGGCCAGGGAGATATAGACAACTCCCTTGAGCACCTGCACATCCACATCGGCCATTTCTTCTCGGGTCAGCGAGCGCGTCAGTTTGTTGGTCAGAGCCTGATTGAGTGAGTCGCTCTTGCTTTTGGCGTCTACCAATTGTTTGATAAACTTGTTAGAGGCGTTGATTTCGTCCACCAGTTTAGAGATGTTGACGTTGCCTTGCGACACATTATTAGTGTAGTCGCCCTGGAGTTGGTTGTAGGCTTCCTGAAGTTTGGCGTAGGCGCGGCGGAGTTCCTCGTTGCGCTTTTGCTCATCGGCTAAGCGGGCTGCAAGGCTCTTGCTGTCGCTCGTATATTCTGCGATGCGCACCTGGGCCGTGTTGTAGTCGTTCTGCAACTGGGAATACTGTGTTTGCAGACTTTCATAGTTCTTCTTGCTGACGCAACTGCTCAGTGCAAGGGCCAGCACGGGAATGATAAAGAGTACTTTCTTCATATTGTTGATTGTAATTTTTTGTGACCATATTGACGGCGGTAAACGTGCTAATTATCGCCGTGATTAGGAATTTGGGCGCAAGTTACACAAAAAGCCAAATGCGACCAAGGTTTGGCAAGCCAATACGCTCTATATTTGTAATAAATAACAGAATATGGCCTGCACGGAAGGTTTTTTACGAAAGAAAGGGAGTCAACACGGCTCCCTTTCCTTCTATTATGGTATATCGTTACGGCCTTACCGAAGATTATATATGGTATGGCCGGGCATTTAGGCATTGCCAAAAACAAGGTGGTCGTCCTGGGCATCCACGCGGATGGGTTGTCCGCTGGTCACTGTGCCAGCGAGGATGGCGCGGCTCAGGTCATCAAGCAACAGACGCTGGAGGGCGCGCTTCACGGGGCGGGCACCATATTCGGGGTCGAAACCGGCGCGAGCCACAAGGGCGATGGCGGCAGGCGCAACCTCCAGACGGATGCCCTGTTCCTCCAAGCGGTGGGCCACGCTCTCCACTTGCAGATGGACAATCTCCTCAATCTCGCTCTGGGAGAGCGGGCGGAACATGATGATGTCGTCAATGCGGTTGAGAAACTCGGGGCGAATCGTCTGGCGCAGCATATCGAGCACACCCTTTTTTGTTTCCTCCAGGGCCTGGCCCGTGAGGCCAGTTTGCTGGAAGCGTTGCTGGATGTAGGACGAGCCCATGTTGGACGTCATGATAATGATTGTATTCTTGAAGTTGACCGTGCGGCCCTTGTTGTCGGTCAGGCGGCCGTCGTCCAGCACCTGCAGGAGGATGTTGAAGACATCGGGATGCGCCTTCTCGATTTCGTCGAAGAGCACCACGCTGTAGGGTTTGCGGCGTACGGCTTCGGTCAGCTGGCCGCCTTCATCGTAGCCCACGTATCCCGGAGGCGCGCCGACCAGTCGCGAGACGCTATGCTTCTCCTGGTATTCACTCATATCGATACGCGTCATCATATCCTCGTCGTCGAAGAGAGCGGCAGCCAGGGCCTTGGCCAGTTCCGTCTTGCCCACGCCCGTGGTACCGAGGAAGATGAACGAGCCGATGGGTCGCTTTGGGTCTTGCAGTCCGGCGCGGCTGCGGCGCACGGCATCGCTCACGGCCTGTACGGCCTCGTCCTGTCCGACCACGCGTCGGTGCAATTCGTCCTCGAGGTGGAGCAAGCGGTCGCGCTCACTCTGCATCATTTTCGTGACGGGGATTCCCGTCCATCGGCTCACGATGTCGGCAATGTCGTCGGCCGTCACCTCTTCGCGCACCATGGCTTCGCCGCCTTGGCGCGAGCGCAGTTGTTCCTCGATGTGATGGATTTCGTCCTCGAGGGCGCGCAGTCGGCCGTAGCGAATCTCGGCCACTTTGCCGTAGTCACCTTCGCGCTCGGCCCGTTCGGCCTCAAAGCGCAGGTGTTCCATTTCCTCCTTGCGGCTTTGGATTTGCGCGAGGAGTTCGCGCTCGCCCTCCCACTTGGCGCGCAGTTGGTGTTCGCGCTCCTGTTCGTGGGCGATTTCGGCGGAGAGGCGTTCGAGTTTGGCTGTGTCGTTCTCGCGCTTGATGGCCTCGCGCTCAATCTCCAACTGGCGCAGGCGTCGCGTAATCTCGTCCAGTTCCTCGGGCCACGAGTCGCGCTCCATACGCAGTTTGGCAGCGGCTTCGTCCATCAGGTCGATGGCCTTGTCAGGCAAGAAACGGTCGGAGATGTAGCGGTGCGACAGGGTCACGGCGGCGATGATGGCATCGTCCTGAATGCGCACGCGGTGGTGATTCTCGTAGCGCTCTTTCAGTCCGCGCAGGATGCTGATGGCATCTTCGGGAGCCGGCTCGTCCACGAGCACTGTCTGGAAACGGCGCTCCAGGGCCTTGTCTTTTTCAAAATACTTTTGGTATTCTTCCAGCGTGGTGGCACCGATGCTGCGCAGTTCGCCACGCGCCAGGGCTGGTTTCAAGATATTGGCGGCATCCATTGCGCCATCGCTTCGTCCCGCACCGACCAGGGTGTGAATTTCGTCGATGAAGAGGATGATATTGCCGTCGGACTGCGTCACCTCGTTGACAACGCTCTTCAGACGTTCCTCAAATTCGCCTTTGTACTTCGCGCCTGCCACGAGGGCACCCATGTCGAGCGAATACAGACGGCGACCTTGCAAGCCCACGGGCACGTCGCCGCGCACGATACGCTGTGCCAGGCCCTCAACGATGGCTGTCTTACCCGTACCAGGCTCACCGATGAGGATGGGGTTGTTCTTCGTGCGTCGCGACAGGATTTGCAGCACGCGGCGAATCTCCTCGTCGCGTCCGATGACGGGGTCAAGGCGTCCTTCGCGGGCTTCGCTGATGAGGTCGCGCGCATACTTTTGCAGGGCCTGATAGGTGTCTTCGCTCGAGGGCGAGTCCACGCGGTGGCCACCGCGCAATTCCTTGATGGCTGCTTGCAGGGCATCGGCCTTCATACCAGCGTCTGTCAGCAGTTGGCGCGCCGTACTCTTCTCCGTCAGCAGGGCTTGGAGCAAGGATTCCAGTCCCACATAACTATCGCCGGCAGCCTTCGCCAGTTCTTGCGCCCGCATCATGATTTGCTGCGCTTCATGATCCAGATAGGGCTCGCCGCCTCCCGTCACGCGGGGCAGTCCTTCGAGGGCGCTTTGCAGCACCTGCTGGAGGCGCGCCTCGTTCACGCCCGTCTTGCCGAGGAGAAACTGCGTCACATTCTCGCCTACGTGCAATACACCAGCGAGCAGATGGAGGGCGCCAACGGCCTGTCCGCCCCGCTGCGAGGCGAGGGTCACGGCATGCTGAATAGCCTCTTGGGCTTTGATGGTAAACTTGTCTTGTGTCATGGTATCTTATATTTTATTGTTTTCGTTAATATTTTCGCGTTTGCCTAGCATCCTGCAAAGACCCAGCCCAGTGCCAAAATGGCGTATATATTTCACAACTATTTGTTTATCATGTCATTATTGCCGACTTCTTTTGTTTTTCTGCTCCATCCTTCTGCCAATATGACGCGCCGCCAACGATTCTTTCAGACGCAACAAGGAAAACCCTGCACCCCATGAGGTAAGTGGCAAAGAACCTACCTTACTTGAGGTAGGTTCTATAAATTAGTTTCAATGGAAGGTAGATTTCCTTTCTTGCTTGGATGCCTTCCCGACTCTCGCACCGTATCTTTTTGTTTTTCATTCGGTCACGTAGCCCGCTACGCTCCCTCACGAAAAATAAAAATCTACGGCACGATAGCCGAGAACTCATCGCAAGCTAATTTATAGAACCTACCTTGAAAGAGGATGTTGGGGCATACAATCGTTGAACGGGATTGGCGAATTTCATCGCGGTTGTTATGAAACGCGCCAGCCCTACATCCATTTCTTCCTAGGAGATTCCCAGCGACCCGCGCCCGCGGGTCACGCGACCCAGCGACCCGCGCCCGCGGGTCACGCGACCTGCGCCCGCGGGTCACACGACCTGCGCCCGCGGGTCACGCGACCTGCGCCCGCGGGTCGCTGGCTTTGTGCCGAAGAAAAACGGAAAGATGCCTTGAAAATTCGGGAAAGCCCCTTGAAAATTCGTAACTACTCAGGTTGTTGTTGCCCGAAAAAATGGATAGGCTTGGTGCTAATTATGGGTGGAATGATGCCGTCTGTGCGCCCCGCAGGGGCAACCTGCGCATAGCCCAGGGCAGAGCGAAGCGGCGCCCTGGGTGATGAATACACAACAGTGCTTTCGCCCTGCAAGGGCAAAAGCATATATAATAGGTGCAATGTATGGACGAATAGTAAACGCTGGTTCTTACGCTTTTGCCCTTGCAGGGCGA
>SFID01000108.1 GCA_004555425.1 Bacteroidales bacterium | reverse complement strand
TTCCGATGTATTTCTTCCTTTAAAATGGGGCAAAAAAAGAGGAAAGAACCCCGTGTTTCGGGCTCTTTCCTCTTCGCTAGTACAAAGATAATACATTTTCCGCCGAAATGCAAATCCATTTAACATATCGCAACACTCTGCGAAATGTTAAAAGACGAGTTTTGCACACCCTAGGGCTCTGGATGTGTTATATTACGAGGCGCGCTTTTTTGTGGTTGGAAAATTCCCTCAGCCTCCCTTTGGAAACTGCTAAGAATCTCCCAAAATTCGTCCCCTTTCCACAAAATCAGGAGCAAAGTCGTTGCAAGCAAAAAGTTTTTCGTAAGTTTGTGGTTCAATTTCATGGAAGGAAGATTCCGCAAAATCAGCTTGTGGTGCGTTTTCGGCTATCGTGCCGTAGGTTCTTGTTTTTCGTGAGCGAGCATAGCAGGCAGCATGTCCGAGAGAGAAACAAAAAGATGCAGTGCGAGAGAAGTGACGACACCCAAGCGGCTTGGGAATCCTACCTTTATAGCATCTACCTGAAAAATTATGAAACTCATATCTTGGAACGTCAATGGGCTAAGGGCCTGTGTGGGCAAGGGATTCTACGAATCTATCGCAGCCCTTGATGCGGATGTTGTCTGCCTTCAGGAAACGAAATTACAGGCTGGACAGATTGACCTGGCCTTGGAGGGCTACGAAACCTATTGGAACTACGCCGATAAAAAAGGCTATTCGGGCACTGCAATATTCACGCGCCGCCATCCGCTGAGCGTTACCTATGGTCTGGGCATTGACCTTCACGACCACGAGGGCCGCATCATCACGGCCGAGTACGAAGACTTCTACCTCGTGACGGCCTACGTGCCCAATTCGCAGGACGGCCTACGCCGCCTCGACTACCGCCAGCAATGGGACAAGGACCTGCGTGCCTATCTCAAAGAGTTGGAAACACGCAAGCCCGTTGTGCTCTGCGGCGACCTCAATGTGGCGCACCGCGAAATCGACCTCAAAAACCCGAAGTCCAACCGCAAAAATGCCGGTTTCACCGACGAGGAGCGCGAAGGTTTCCAGCAACTCTTGGATGCAGGTTTTGTGGACACCTTCCGCCATTTCTATCCCGACCAAACGGACATCTATTCGTGGTGGAGTTACCGATTCCGCGCTCGCGAGAAGAATGCAGGCTGGCGCATTGACTATTTCGTGGTGAGCGAAGCCCTGCGCCCGCTGTTGGAATCGGCGACCATCCATACCGAAATATTCGGTTCGGACCACTGTCCCGTTGAGGTGGTGCTTCGGGCGAAATAGCGGTCGCTGCGCCTCCTTATTCCGATGCACGCTGCGCCGCCGGTTTCAAGCCTCAACGCAAGCCAGCGGCTGCCTCGTGTCAACGCAGCCAGCGGCTACCTTCCATAGAAACTACTTTATAGAACCTACCTATATTGATTTCCATTGGGGGCGCCCCAACCAATACAAACTCCAAGTACCAAACTCCAAACTACGCATTATATATGAAAGATTTTCTAAAACAAGTAGCCGCCGTCATCGTGGGTACGATGATTGTGTCCTTCTTTTCCACAATTCTCAGCGTGATAATGTTTGTCGCCATGATGAGCATTGGCGAAACGCAAGTGCCCCTTGAAGACGGCGCTGTGCTACATCTGCGCCTCAACGGCGTCATTGAAGAGCAGACGGCCGACGACCCGATGGCCCGCTTCATGGGTATCGTGGACATGGACAAGCAGGGGCTTGACCAGATTCTGACAGCCATTCGCGTGGCCAAGACCGACGAGCGCGTGAAGGGCATCTACATCGAAGGCGGCGCCGTCAGCACCGACGTGGCCTCCCTCCAAGAAATCCGCAAGGCTCTTGTGGATTTCAAGAAGAGCAAGAAGTTCGTCCTGGCCTATGGCGATCAGTATTCGCAGGGCGCATACTATGTGGCCAGCGTGGCCGACCAGTTGTGGGTGAACCCCTCGGGCATGATTGATTGGCACGGCCTCTCCTCCCAACCTATGTTCTACAAAGACCTGCTGGAGAAGGTGGGCATCAAGATGCAGGTGTTCCGCGTCGGAAAGTTCAAGAGCGCCGTCGAACCCTTTACCGAAACAGAAATGAGTCCCGCCAACCGCGAGCAGGTTTCGGCATTCCTGCAAGACGTTTGGCAGAATATGGTCAAGGATGTGGCCACCTCGCGCAACCTGACCACCCAACAGATGGAAGAATATGCCAATGGATATGTGATGTTGAGCGACCCCCGTGCTTATCTTAATACCAAACTGGCCGACAAACTGGCCTATATCGATCAGGTTCGCGATGAACTGCGCAAGAAGAGCGGCGAGGAAACGGTGCAACTCATCACTCCCGCAGATTTGGCCATGTATGAAGAAGGTAATTCAAGCGACAACCGCATCGCTGTATATTATGCCTTTGGCGACATCGTGGACATACCCAATACGAACAGCATGGGCGGAAGCCACGAAATCGTGGGCGAACAAGTCATCAAAGACCTGGACGAACTGGCACAGGACGACGACATCAAGGCCGTAGTATTGCGCATCAATTCGGGCGGTGGCAGCGCCTACGCTTCCGAGCAGATGTGGCGCGCCATCCAACAGTTGAAGAAGAAAAAGCCCGTAGTGGTTTCTATGGGTGGACTGGCAGCATCGGGCGGCTATTATATGTCGTGCGGCGCAGACTATATCGTGGCCGAACCAACCACTCTGACGGGCAGCATCGGCATCTTCGGCCTCGTGCCCGACCCCACCGCACTGCTCACCGACAAGTTGGGCCTCCATTTCGACGTGGTTAAGACCAGCGAAAGCGCAGACTTTGGTGCGCTGGGCCGTCCGCTCTCGCCGAGTGAGGCTGGTGCCATGCAGGCATACGTAGAGCGCGGCTACGACCTCTTCCTCTCGCGCGTGGCTGATGGTCGCAAACTCAGCGTTGCCGACGTTGATAGCATCGCTCAGGGACGTGTGTGGACAGGACAGCAGGCCCTGAACCTCAAACTCGTTGACCAACTCGGCTCTCTCAACGATGCCATCGCAAAGGCAGCCAAACTCGCCAAGACGAAGGAGTATGGCGTGGACAGCTATCCCACACCGCTCACGTGGTTGGAGCAGTTGCAGCAAACGTCTTGGGGCAATCACTATCTGGAAGGCCGCCTGCGCACCGCCCTCGGCACCTACTATGCGCCCCTCCATTTTGTCAATCAGATTGGCAACCGCCCGTCGCTTCAGGCGCGCATCATGTTCGACCCGCATCTTGACTAGTATACCTATAGGTAGGTTCTATAAATTAGCTTGCGATGGATTCGCGGCTATCGTGCCGTAGATGGCTACGTGACTGAATGAAAAACAAAAAGATACGGCGCGAGAGGCGTGAAGACATCCAAGCAGAATAGAAACCCTACCTTCCATTGAAACTAATTTATAAAACCTACCTATATATATGGTAGGTATGCCTCGCAAACAAAAAAAGAAACCCTTCTCTAGCCTGTGAATCCGCTTCGCACAATCATCGCCTTCCCCTACGGCGCCGTGATGGCCCTTCGCAATGCCCTGTTTGATTGGGGTGTATTGCGCAGCACGCGCTTCGGCCTGCCGATAATCTGCATAGGCAATCTGTCGCTCGGCGGCACAGGCAAGACGCCCCACACCGAATATCTCGTGCGCCTGCTCCATGGTTGGGGAATGCAGGTGGCCACCCTCTCGCGCGGATATGGTCGAAAGACCCATGGATTCCGCAAGGTGGCCGATTGCCAAAGCGCATGGGAATGCGGCGACGAGCCCTGGCAGATGCAGCAAAGCCTTGGCCAGGCCGCCCAATGCTACGTATGCGAAGACCGAGTGCAAGGCATTCAACGCCTATTGGCGGAAAGCGCAAACCGCAAGGCTAGGCCTGATGTCGTGGTCCTTGACGATGCCTTCCAACATCGCTATGTGAAGGCTGGCCTGTACATCCTGCTGACCGATTATGCCCGAATGTATGTGGACGACTACGTGGTTCCGGCGGGCCGTCTGCGGGAATGGCGCAGCGGAGCAAGGCGCGCAGACATCATCATCGTCACGAAATGTCCCGCCGACCTCAGTTGCGAGGATTGCACACGCATTGCACATCGCCTTTCCCCCGATTCGCATCAGCGCGTCTGTTTCAGCCACGTCTGCTACGGCAACCTGCAACCCTTCTCTCCCGAGGTGTGCGCCGCTCAGCCTCGCCCAACCAGCGCACTGGCTCTGAGCGGCATCGCCAAAGCCGAAATGTTTGTCGAAGAAGTACAGCGGCGCTTCGAAGCCGTCAAGGCCCTCTCCTTTGGCGACCACCACAATTTTTCCGACAAGGACTTGGCAGAAATTCATCGCCAAGCAGAAAGCGTGGACTGCGTAGTGACCACCGCGAAAGATGCTGCGCGCCTCGCCGCCCTACGACAGCAGTTGTCGCCTGGCCTCGTCAGGAAACTCTACGTCCTGCCCATTCACGTGGAAATGCTCCATCAGGATGCTCTCTCACCCTCCGAAACCTTTCATCAAACGATACACGACTATGTTACAACCCATTCAGGAAACCGCTGCCTGGATTAAGCAGCACACCAACGTTCACCCCACCACCGCCATCGTTCTGGGAACGGGCCTGGGACGCCTGGCCGCAGAGATAGAAGTCATTGACAGTTTCCCCTATGCCGACATCCCGCATTTCCCCGTATCAACGGTCGAGGGCCATAGCGGCCGCCTGATTTTCGGACGGCTGGGCGGCAAGGAAGTGATGGCGCTCGAAGGCCGCTTTCATTTCTACGAAGGCTATAATATGAAGGAGGTGACCTTCCCCGTGCGCGTGATGCACGAACTGGGCATTCAGACCCTCTTTGTCAGCAATGCCGCGGGCGGTATGAACCCCGACTTTGAAATCGGCGACCTCATGCTCATCACCGACCACATTAACTTTATGCCCGAACACCCGCTCCACGGCCCCAACTTCCCCACGGGCCCGCGCTTCCCCGATATGAGCGAGGCCTATGACCGCAAACTGCTTGCCCAGGCCCGCGAGATTGCCAAGGAAAAGGGCATCAAGGTGGTCGAAGGTGTCTATGTCGGCACACAAGGTCCGACCTACGAAACACCGGCTGAGTATAAGATGTACCGCATCCTTGGCGGCGATGCCGTAGGTATGAGCACCGTGCCCGAGGTTATCGTGGCGCGCCACTGCGGTATGCGTGTCTTCGGCGTAAGTATCATTACGGACCTCGGCGTGGAGGGCAAAATTGTTGAGGTGAGCCACGAGGAAGTGCAGCGCGCCGCCAACGCCGTGCAACCTCTTATGGCCGAGATTTTCCGCGAGATGATTCGCCGCGGATAGAAGTTTGAAGAATCCGAAATCATCACCAAGAGGCTGCGGTGTCTCACCGCGGCCTCTTGGCTTTGGTGCAGGGAGACACGGCAACTCTTTCCGCGCCTCCAAGACTATTGAACTAGCAGCCGCAGGCTGCGTTGAATCCAGGAAGCCGCAGGCTTCCGTTGAAACTTGAAACTAGGGAGCGCAGCAACCGTTGAAACTAGGGTAGCAAAGCGCCCCGTAAGCAAAAGGAATCATTGAAAACCGTACTCATCCAACTGGACATCCAGCGGCGGGATGCCTCTGCCAATATCGCAGCCGCCCAAGCGGAACTCCTCCGTCATCCTCAGACCGACCTATATATCCTTCCCGAAATGTGGGCCACGGGATTCGATATGCAGCCCACGCCACAGACCTTCGCAGCAGCCCAAGAGGGGCGGCAATGGATGGAGGCGACATCGCGCCAACACGAATGCGCCATCCTGGGTTCGCTGCCCGTGCACAGCAATGGCCAATCCTTCAACCGCTGCTTCCTCTACGACCACGGGCAATGCCGCTTGCGCTACGACAAGCGCCACCTCTTCTCCTATGGTGGCGAAGACCAGCACTACACGGCTGGTCTGGACAGCGCCACCTGCCTCGTAGGCGATCTGCGCCTACGGCCGCTGGTGTGCTACGACCTGCGCTTCCCCGCCTTCTCGCGTTGCCACGACGACTACGACGTGCTAATCTACGTGGCCAACTGGCCCCAGTCGCGCATTCAGGCTTGGTCGGCCCTCCTCTGTGCCCGCGCCATCGAAAACCAATGCTATGTCGTCGGCGTCAACCGCACAGGTGCTGACGGACGTCTGACATACAATGGCCAATCGGCCGTCTACGCTCCCGATGGCACGGAGTTGCTCCGTATGGACGAGCAGACAGGCAGCGCGACCATTGACCTGGACATTGACAAAGTGCGCGAGGTGCGCACGCGCTTCCCTTTCCTGCGCGACGCCGACGCCTTCACGTTGCACTAACAGTGCTTGCCCTTTTCCGACCGCCCCTTGCGCACAAAAAGCAGACGCTCCCCTTGGCTATCCACCGCCCTTTTTCTACCTTTGCCCGCAGAATCCAACCAATTATTTCCCTATGAAATCCCTACATTCCTTTCTCCTGATTTCCCTGCTGCTCATCATCTCCTGCTCTGCGCCCGATTTGAGCAACAACTGGCGCTTCTCCGACGACGTATATGCCGCTGTGGATGAAACCTTCCAGCCTATCATCGAAGAAGTACTGGATGCTTTTCGCAAGCAGCACGTAGAAGCCGACGACCATGTGCTCTACGTCAACGAAGACTCGGCCTTCCGTCTTCTCCTTATGGACAGCGTGCGCTGCATCGTGGCCACCCGCAAGGTGACGGACGAGGAGCGCAAAATCATAGCCTCGGGGCCCGACCACCTCGGCGTGGACCAGGCGCTCGTAGCCACCGATGCGCTGGCCCTCATTACCAATGCGGCCAACACCGATACGCTGATTTCCGTCGATGACCTGCGCGACATCGTCAGCGGCAAGATTACGCGCTGGGAACAACTCCGCCACGCCACCCGCAAGGGCGAACTGAGCCTCGTCTTCGATGCCTCGGGCTCCAGCACCATTCGCTATATGCGCGACTCCCTCAACAACGGCCGCGACCTCCGAGGCAATCTCTTCGCACAAGGCAGCAACGACTCCGTCATCGCCATCGTCAAGCGCAACCCCGATGTTATCGGTGTCATCGGCGCCAACTGGCTCAAGCAGCCCGGCCAACCTGTCATCACCGACTTCAGTCAACTGGACATCCACGTACTCAAGGTGACGCGCGACACAGACGAGAATCCCATTGGCTTCCGCCCCTACCAATATCGCATAGCCACGGGCGAATATCCGCTCATCCGCAGCGTCTATGTCATCAACACCGATCCCCGCACCGACAGCAACGTCCGCCTCTTCTATTTCTACCTAAAAGGTCAGAAAGGCCAAACCATCATCTGCAACTCCTCGCAGTTGCTTCCCTACAGTCCAGTACAGGTGAAGCCCATCAGCGTGCGCTAAACGAGCGAGCAGCGTCGCCCTGCCTTCACGCAATATCGGATGCCAGTCCTTGTTCGCTGCTTCGGCACGCCCAGTCTGCGCAGTTCACGACCCAATCGTGTGATAGTGATACCTTGCAAGGCTTTGGGCGAATCGTGTTTCAGGATGTTGAAGATATCGCCAGCCGAGAGCCATTCGTCCTTGCCCTCTTCGGTGAACGAGTGGGCGAAGGCTTCGGCCAGTGGGGAGTGGCGGTAGAAGGTGGCGTTGTGTGCTTGGATTTCTGCTTCCTCTGCTTTTGTGAAGAAGGTGGGCTGCCCTTCGGCCAGTTCGGCCATGACCTGGGCATACAGTTGTTCGTAGTCTATCGGTGCGTTGTTGATGGGTGCCTTCACTTCTTGACAGAAGAAGCGGCGCGAGCCCGTTGGGTCGGTCAGCAGTTCTGCATAATTCGAGGTACCGATGAAGGCGGCAATGCGCCGCACTTCCACCAACGCACGGCTTCGCGGACGGCGCAGTTTCACCTTCGTCAGTTGCATCAGGTTCTTCAATACCCCCATCTGCCGCTCGCTGTAGCGGTCGAACTCGTCCATATTGATGAGTGCAAACTGCCCCAACTGTTTTTCGGCATGGCTGTCGGCCGTGAGGTCAAACTTTTCAGTGTAATACATCCGCAGGCTCTCGGGCAAGAGCATCCTACAGAACGTACTCTTGCCCAGACCCTGTTGCTCGCTCACGAGCAGCGGCGCTGTCTGACAGTCGAACACGTTCAACGCCGCCGCGTCCGCCGCACCCAACCACCCCTTCACCGCTCCGCGCAACCAGCAGCGGAAGACCTTCGTCCACAGTGCGTCCTCCGATATGCGTGCCGCCAATTCGCCCATGCGGTCACTGCCGTCCCAAGCGGGCAGTCCCTCCAGATACGCACGCAGAGGATGGTACTGCGGCACAGCCTTTGAACGCAGGAAGCAATCAATCCAACTCATATAGCACTGCTGATTTTGCTCCAACACCTCCATACGTATCGTATTGCTCGTGCGCTCGTCGATGGGCGTGAACGCTTGGGTGGGATTCCCCGCAGGCCGCACCTCCAAGTCGTTGAGCAGAGTGTTGTAGCGCAAATCCCAACGGCTGGAAATCTGTTGCGCAATCTGCAGTATGAGCGGTTCTTCCGCCTTGCCCGTCTTATTCTTTTGATACATAGGTTCGGCGGTGTCGGTTTGCTGTTTCTGGGGAAAGTTACTCTTCACCGCAGGCACACGTTTCGCGCCTGCCATCTTTCTTGTGTAATGCTTGACATAGGCCACGGCCAAGTCTCTGAGTGCTGGTAGAATCATAAGTTTCATCTCGTTCTTGTTTTATCGTAGGTTCTATGAAATTGGTGTTTCGGTTGTCAAGGGCTTACGTGGATAAACCGCTGCCGAATTTGCCTGCAAAGATAATATTCCGAAACGGGCCACTTTGACTTAACGCAACATAAGGTTTTCTGGAAATTCGTCAATATAGCGGTTGCTCGTATCCCAGAAACACCCCCACCTCTCCCCTAAGTTGAAAAAACCACGAAAAACCCTACACACCCTACACCGCCACCGTTAACGCCCTTATCATCAAACGAATAAGTGTGTAGTTTTTACCCCGCAAACCCTACACACAACCCTTCACCAACCCTACACACGCCGTTCCGCATCATTCGCAGATATTACGGGTTTGTTTTCAGGAAAAATAATGTGCCGAACGTTGCCCGAGGGCATATGGCTCAGCGGTTTTGTGGGAAGTTAGTACAGGTTGGGAAGCCCCCAAATTGAAATGGAAATAACAGGTGCGCATTATGCGCGGAGTTAGAGGTGCGCCCCGCAGGCGCAACCTGCGCCCCCGCCCACAAGTTTTCCGTCGAAAAAGAACCGCACTCTGGCCATCAGGGTGCGGTTCTTTTTATTCAATATCAGCGTGATTCTATCGGTTTGCCGAGATATTGAGAATATAATTTTTTGCATTAATAGGTATGTGGGGATGGTGGTAATCCAGTGTGCCGTCTGCATTGATGCTGATGACGGCTTCGCTGTCCGATGTCAGTGTGAGGACGTAGGTGCCGTCTTCGTTTTTCTTGACAGAGTATTGTTGTGGCTCATCGAAGTAACTCTCGTTGTTGTTGTCCAGCACGGCTATAGTCACTGTATGGTTGTCCACGCGCGTAATCTGAAGTGTCAGACCCTCATAGCGTTCTGCCATTCTGCCTTTGTTCGTGAGCAGTTGGCCCTCGCCTGTGTAGGTGCCAGCAATATTGCCAGCCAAATTGCGCAGAGAGGTACCAATGGCCGTGCCAGCCATTTCTTTGTTTGCTGGTGCATGATTGGCTTTCAGAACTTCGCGTTTGAAGCCTGTCTCTACGTAGGGCTGAAACGGGAAATCTTCGTTGGTCTTCTGCTGTTTGAGGTAGGAGTAATTGTCTTGCCATTGTTCATTAGCCATCCAATAATAGAATGATGGACCATAGGGTCCTAGGAAAATGAGTATTTTTTTTGCTGTTCTATGGTTCTCTTTGAAATCCATGCCGAACGGGACTACACTCCCCCCGGGGGTGACCGACAATAAAAAGGAATGGTAATTACTCTTGCTAATTTCTAAAGTGGCTGTTCCATTTGAGTCAATAGTGGCTAGATTATTAAAATGTGTATCGTAAATAGTTGTACCAGGAGCCCCATTCACAATTACTTTCTGTTTGACTGCACAAGAACAAAGTAGTGAAGCTAAAATGGTAAGATAAAAAATATTTCTCATGATTTAATAATTATTGATAATCATACAATACGCCTGTACAGATTTTTTTACAATCACTCTTACCCGATAAAAAACCAGGATGATCAGGCGTGGTACTCAGCTCCCAAATCTTCTCATTGACGGCATCAGGCTTTCGCTGAAAGAGTTCGAGCAGGGCGTTATTCATCTTGCCATGTTCCCTAACGGCAATGCGGAGGTAGGCATTGATATAGAAATCGCTGACGAGTTTCTGGAAAGTCTTTCCTTCGTCCGTGGAATAGGTAATGCACACCGTGAAATGATAGGGAGAGGACTCATAATTATGGGCAGAGAAATCTGTTTGATTGGGCAACGTGCCAATGCTGAACGTCTTCGACATGATACCGCTACCTCTCGGACCGATAGACACCTTGGGTTGGTCGGCAATGTAGGTGGAGTTGGTCACAGCCGTTGTATTGGTGTTGGCACCTCCAAGGTTGATACCTTTGGCCAGTGTGCCTACTGCACCGCCAATGCCGAAAGCATTAGCTACTGCACCCAGATTAAGCGAACCGCCGCGGGTGGCAGAGTTGACATCGGTGACCGTTGTGGTGCGAACGGTCGGGTCGAAATAGGAAGTTGACTTGCCATCCATGTCGACCAAGAAAGAGAGCGTCTGGTCAATCATCATGATTTCGTCTGTGCGGTTGAAAACGGTGGCGGTCAGTTTGCCCTCCTCGTCCACTTGATAACTGACTGCTATCTTGGCTGCATCGGGGATGGGACTTTCGGGAGTGGGCTGCGCGTGGCGCGTGCGGATGCTGTAGTAAGTGATGCTCTCGTTCTGGATGGTTTTACATGAGAAGAGACAGGCCGCCACACAACAACCAAGAAGAAAATGATAAATTTTCATACGTGATAAATTGAATGTGAGTTTTTAAGGTAGGTTCTATAAATTAGTTTCAGTGGAAGATAGTATTTCTATTTGACTTGGATGCCTTTCTGCCTCTCGCACCATGTCTTTTTGTTTCTCATTCGGTCACGTAGCCCGCTACGCTCCTTCATGTAAAACAAAAATCTACGGCACGATAGCCGCGAATCCATCGCAAGCTAATTGATTGAATCTACCTAAACGACAGGACACAAAAAAGGCGTGTAACCATTCTGCTACTTGCTCTTACCAGGTTACCGCCAAGTGACCTTCACAAACACAAGCACACAGAATGGTTCACGCCATATAGCGTGAACCTGTCAACGACCTGTCCGTTTGTGATGAATATTGGCGGTATTCGGTAGGAAGGACAAGCGTCAAGTTCTAATGTATGTAGCAAAATGATGTACGTTCCTCTTCCTGTCATTCAGTTGAAAAGAATGTGGTTTCTAAGGTAGAAATAGAATGCTGGACAAACCAGCCAAGAGGAACTATTGGGGAGATGTTACATAGGCTATGATTTTTTTTGGTGGGGACAACGTAAAGAGTGAAAAGGAATTCCCTATCAGAAACGTAGAGATTCCATTTGAAATACAGGGCAAAGTTAAATAAAAAAACTAAAATGCTGTGCTGGTTGTCATAAATTATTTCTGCGCTGCGCTGGCTCAGCTGGCTCTAGGTAGGTTCTATAAATGAGTTTCAACGGAAGGCAGGGCTTCTATTCGGCTTGGATGCCTTCACGCCTCTCGCACTGTATCTTTCTGTTTTTCACTGAAGTCGCGTAGCCCGCTACGCTCCTTCATGAAAAACAAAATCTACGGCACGATAGCCGCGAATCCATCGCAAGCTAATTTATAGAACCTACTTATAGCGAATCAACGCTATCGAGCCACCAGCCATAAGGCTGCGTTGAAACCAGGGGACGCAGTCCCCGACTGAAACTAGAAGCTGAAGGCTTCGTTGAAACCAGGGCGCGCAGCGACCGTTGCAACTAAAGGCGCGCAGCGACCTCGGCCTCGTAATATAACACATCCGAAACCCTCATGTGTGCAAAACTCGTCTTTTAACATTTCGCAGCGTGTTGCGATATGTTAAATGGATTTGCATTTCGGCGGAAAATGTATTATCTTTGTACTAGCGAAGAGGAGAGAGCCCCAGACACAAGGCTTTCTCCTCTTTTTTTTGCCCAATATAAGGGAAGAAATACATCGGAAGTTGGAAATTCTAGATGCTTTTGCGGATTTTCTAAATGCTTTTGCGGAAATTTTCTTGGCTTTATCGGTGCGCGAATTGAC
>SFID01000172.1 GCA_004555425.1 Bacteroidales bacterium | reverse complement strand
TGTGTGTCGGCGCTTTCGAGGACGACGACGGCTTCATCAAGCACGTCGAGCCATGCCTTTAGTGCATCCGGCATATGAGCCACATCAAAACACCCAGTGTCCGAATACCCGAGCACGGGCTGCATGCGGTCGCTGGCTGATGCTATTACATAACCGCGTCCTCCTTCGACATTGAAAATATAACTGGATTGCGACACCCGGACACATTCAAGATCCAGTG
This sequence comes from Bacteroidales bacterium, assembly GCA_004555425.1. GTDB lineage: Bacteria > Bacteroidota > Bacteroidia > Bacteroidales > Bacteroidaceae > Alloprevotella. The sequence continues at coordinate 2,377 of SFID01000172.1, read as the reverse complement.
TGGCGGCGCGTAAGCCGCGCACCGACGTGGAATGTCGCGCCGACATAAAATCCAGGGCATTGACACGAGCCTCGTTGAGCGACAGGTTGCCGCCGAATACGGATGCTACCGACAATAAAAAGAGTAAAGATGATATATACCGCATCGTATTGTTTATTATATAAGTGTTATTCAACGTTTAAGAATCTTATGACCGCCGGAGCTGGAACCGGTGGATTTGATGCCACCGACCTGTACTCCTTCGCCGCTGAAGCGTATATAGACGTCGTGGACGCCTGTAACGCCGGATTTGAACGGAACGACAACATCCGACCAGTCGCCACGGGTCAGGAATCCGCTGTTGCGCCCCATGAGTCCGTCGTCGGTCAGCTCATCGACGTACACCTGCACAAACGAACGCGCCTTCGTAGCCTTCAGACGAAGATCCAGCGAAGAGACTCCATCCTGCCCGAAATCCACATTGCGGAAGCATATCCAGCCTCCGGAAAGTGCGGGGGTGGTGACACGGCCTTCCGTAGCATCTTCGGTAAGCTGTGCGAACTTTATATCGTCGAAATACTCTGGCTGTAATCCTTCTGACACAGACTTTGCGAAGCGGCGGTTTACGTGGGCGTTGAACGCCACTGAGACAGCTGTCGAAGCCCCGAAGGCGTCGTTTGTGACATCCTTTTCGTCATCACCTTCCTTACGGGTGAGACTCTCGGCTGTCTTGGTGAGCCATGCCGACCAGATGACACCGCCGGAGTTGCGGTTCTGCCATGCGTGCCATGCGTTTTTCTCCATCCACTGCAGAGGCTCTTCGAGGTGGAAAGTCTCGGCGTAGGTGCGCACATAGCGCATCAGGATGCCCTTGAATCCGCACAGGTCGCCGTTGACGGTCTGGCAGACGCTGATAATCTTATTGTTGTTGGTAAGATGGTCGCGTGAGCGCTCATAAACTTTCTTTGCATCCTCAAGATACATCGAATCTTTCGTATAGAGATACAGCAGCGTGGCAGCGCCGAGCATTGTGCCCTGATTATAGGTCGATACCCAGTGGTTTGCGCCGGGTTCACGCTCGCCGTCGGCAGTCCATGCGCCGCTGTCCCACACCTCGCCTGTTTCGGCATTGTAGAGGAGTTTGCGCTGTCCTGCATAGATTGTGAGTGCCTTGTCGTACCATGAATTGTCACCTGTCAGCTCGCCAAGCATGCATGCTGCCACTGTCGCAGGGCAGTTGATGCACGAGTTGGTGGCGATTTTGTTCTCCTGACTCTGCTTCCAGATGAGCGTTCCGAAGCGCTGGTGTGCACGGTTGTACATGCGCGTATAGTTGTCGACCAGTCGCGACCGTTGCGGCGGCAGAAGTCTATGACAAGTTCGTCGAAAATCTCTTTATATTTAAGATCACCTGTAGTGGCGAAAGCATCAAGGATGACTTCGAACATCTCTGCGTCGCCCCACCAGCCGCCACCGCCGAGCACATGACCCGTAGATGCCTTATTGTAGTACTGACCGAGGAATCCTGACATGAAGTCGTCGCGCACAGCTTCGCCGAAAGCCTCCGGCACGTCATCCTGACGCAGAGTGAACCGTGTCAGCCCGGCATCGGCAGTAGAGCGTTCCTGCAGTGAAAGGGCGGCGCCTTCGTCGGTCGAGGCAGCAGCGAGGCACATAGCCGCGTTCTGTGACGGAACGAGCACATATGAGTCGCCGTCTTCTTCCAGAGTCCAGTAGCTCAAAAAGACACTGCGAAAAGATTTCGCAGCGCATACTGGCGTGGGTCAGTGTCAGACTGCTCCAAAACCCATCTCTGTGCCGGCACATCAGTGTCGGTCCACATCTGCACGTCGGCGTTGCGGTCGGGTCGTCCGTTGGATATGAACAATGATCTGCCGTGCTGCCCTACAGAATATGCGACGCCGGGCGTCAGCGCCGAGGCAGTCGCAATACACGTCATTGCAAGGATGAGGGATAGTATTTTTTTCATGTATAGCATATTTAAAATACGGGGACTTCAAGGGGTATCGAGCCCTTGAATGTCCCCTGTGTTGATTATTTACCAGCCGGTATTCTGTACAAGCTGTTTGTCGCGTACGATCTCGTCTTCAGGTATCGGGAAGAACGTCATGCGCTTGGTGTAGATACGTGTCTGCTGCGTGATACGCTTGTAGAAGTTCACCGCCTTGTTTTCAGTGGTAGCACCCACGTTGTGAACATTGAATCCGGTGAACGAACCGCCTTCACCGCCCTTATGGTATGCGGGATAGATCCAGCCGTCGGTCATTTCCTCACCATTGGTGCGCCACTTGCCTTCGGCTACGCCCCAGCGGCGCACGTCGAAGTAGTGCTTGTTCTCATAAGAGAGTTCCAGAATGCGCTCACGGTAGATGGCTTT
>SFID01000171.1 GCA_004555425.1 Bacteroidales bacterium | reverse complement strand
CGTTTGCTCTGTATGGGCGTTCCCTCGAAGATGGTGCGTTTGGGTCTCACACAGATTGATTTGATTATTCAGATTTATTATTTCCTCTGCGGGTTCTGCTATTTCTGCGAGAAACTCCTCTTCTTATCGCATACGGCGCAGGCGTCGCAGAAAGGGGAAGTATAACAAGCGCCGAAGGTGCTTGACCATGCTTAACCGCTGGCAAGCCCACAAGGGCGCAGCCTGCTGAGAGGTGGCACCAATAATAATGTGCCTCGAAGTGGCACAACATTGTTCGACATCTTCGACGCCGAATGATAGTGAGGCATCCGCTCCCCGCAGGTTGCGCTATCGCTCCACCAGCGGTTATGCATGGTTTGCCATCTCCGATGGCACATCCTCGCTTCGCTCACCGGGCGTATGGCAATACGCCCTAACAACATCGCATCACATCTCCCACATACGCCCACTGTGCGCACAACCGCGCGAGCGGTTGCAATATCAATAACCCTGCGTTGACGGCGAACGAAGTGATGCCGGCTACGTAGGGAAAGCCGATGAACCCCAGAGACAACAACCGTGGAGCGGTTGCAGATTCAGCAAACGAAGGCAATTCGCGTCCTGTCGATTTCGGGGAGCGTCGGTGGTCCGTGGGTTACGCTGCGCTCACCCACGGCTAAGTCCCTTCGGCTTACGCCTCAGGGGTCACGCCTTTCAGGCGACATGGCAGCCGAGGTCTGCAATCGCGCCGCGGTTAATATTGTTGGTAGAGCTGCAGGTCGGCGGTGGAGTAGCTGCCGTCGGCACCGCGATGCTCGGTGGCTTTGTCGTCCACTTGGTTGAGGTTGAGCTGCAGTTTGAGGTTCTTCAGAATCCAATATTCAGCCGAGATGCCGTAGATGGTCTTGGTGGTTGAATAGTCGAGGTGCAGATAGTCGGAATAGGCATCCACTTTGCCATAGATGCGCAATTTTTTGTCGCGGGTTACAGGAGCACCAGCCATCACATACCATCCTTGGCTCTTAGCCGAACCTTTCCACGCGGTGTTTTCGGCGTCCCAGTCGCTCACCTTGTAGCCGTAGCTGTGCACATACTCGCCACGCAGGGTGAATGCGCCGTTGTATTGCAATCCGGCAGCCCAGCGACGGCGGTCGACGGTGATGCCTGTTGCCGAGGTGTATCGGCCGTTCCATCCCCACCAGTTCAGGCTAAGTCCTTTCACGGGCGAAATGCCGATGCCGCCAATCAGGTCCTTGTGGCTGTTTTTGTCGGCGTGGTTGATGCCCTGACCGGTCCACAGACCCACCTGATAATGCACCCAGGCGTGTCCGTCGCGAGCCGAAGGCAGCAGGTCGCCTTGCAGTTGCATGCCCACGTCGCGGCCGTTGCTGTCGTGCTCGCCGCAGCGGTCGCTCATGCCCGACAGCTTAGATGTGGCTTGCGAATAGGTGCCGAACCCTATGTCCCACGGGTTCATGGGGTTTTCAATCATGAAGGCACGCTTCATCTGTCCGAACTTGATGCGTGCCCACGTCCAGTGCTGCCATTCAATCCATGCGTCGACAATGCGCGGACCTTTCTCGCCGGCGCTGCCGCCAATGCCGTTCACCTGCATCTGCAGGTTGTAAGCAAAGTCGAGCATCTTGCCCTTGGCATAAAGTCGCACCAAGCGCAACTCGAAGTTGCTGTGAGTGGCACCCTCCTGATTGTTGGCTGAAGCCTTGCCTATGACATATCCACCAAAAGTGGTGTTTTGAATTGCTTGTTTCACTGCCGACGAACCAGCTTCGGCAGGCGAGTTGGAGGAGGCTTCGGCAGGCGATTCGATGGCAAATGCCGAAGCGCACACGATGGTGGCGGCGCAAAGCACAAGCACCGCTCTCATTAGTTTTTCCATATCAAAATAAAATATTCCTATTAGTTGTAAATTAAAAAGCATTTGCGTGCAAAGTTACGACATCTCACGCGATTAACCTACGAGCCTGTTTTATTTTTTGCCGGCAAATGTGGCTTTATGGCAGTTGCAGGGTGGTGATTACGGGGTTGTGGTCGCTGAGCATAGCGCCGGGACATTCGTGCGGCACCTCGGCGAGCTT
>SFID01000170.1 GCA_004555425.1 Bacteroidales bacterium | reverse complement strand
CAAATATCCCGACTCGTTGCTGTTCACGCCCGTGACCATCGGACCCGTGACGCTGCGCAACCGCACCATACGCTCAGCGGCTTTCGAGGACATGTGCCCTGGCAACAGCCCCAGCAAGCAGTTGCGCGACTATCACATGAGCGTGGCTGAAGGCGGAATAGGCATGACCACCATAGCCTATGCTGCCGTGACACGCAGCGGACTGTCGTTTGAAAAACAGTTGTGGCTGCGCCCCGAAATAGTGGGCGAGCTGCGCAACCTCACCGACGAAATTCACAGCACCGGCGCCAAGGCATCGATTCAACTGGGGCACTGCGGCAACATGTCGCACCCAAGCACCGCCGGACAAATACCCATATCGGCAAGCAAGCACCGGTTTCAACCTCTATTCGCCAACCATAGTTCGTGGCATGCGCGACGACGAAATCCGTCAGATGGCTGTGGAATTTGGCAACGCCGTGCGTCTCGCCAAGGATTCGGGGTTCGACTGCGTGGAGATTCATGCCGGTCACGGCTACCTCATCAGCCAATTCCTTTCGCCTTACACCAATGGCGAGATTGCCGTGGTGGTGAAAACCAATATGCGCGACGGTTTCAAGAGCGGCAACGACCTGCCTGAAGGCATAGTCATAGCCCAAGAACTGGAGCGCTTGGGCGTTGATGCACTGGTGCTTAGCGGCGGCTTCGTGAGCAAAGCGCCAATGTATGTGATGCGCGGCTCAATGCCCATTCAGGCAATGACGCACTATATGGACTGCTGGTGGCTGAAATACGGCGTGCGCTACGGCGGCGGGCAACTGATGATTAAGAACGAACCTTATAAGGACCTATATTTCCTCGACGACGCCCTTGAGGTGCGCCGCAACGTGAAACTGCCGCTCATCTACGTGGGCGGATGCGTGTCGCGCTCGGGCATCGAGAAAGTGCTGCACAGCGGTTTCCACGCCGTGCAGATGGCGCGTGCGCTGGTCAACGAGCCCGACTTCGTGAACCGCATGGCACAAGGCGAGGAGCGCTGCGGATGCGACCACACAAACTATTGCATTGCGCGAATGTACTCCATCGACATGAAGTGCCATCAGCATTGCACCGATTTGCCAAAGAGCATCGAGAACGAAATTGAGAAAATCAAACGAAGAAATGCCCAATAATGCAACCGCAATATTGCAAAGCAGCCCTCGTGACCGGTGCTTCAAGCGGCATCGGGCTGGAGTTCTGCCGCCAACTGGCTGCAATGGGCATCAACCTGCTGATGGTGAGCAACCAGATGCAGGAACTGGCTTCGGCACGCGACGCTCTTGCCGCAAAATATCCCAACCAACGCTTCTGGGCTCATTTCAAGGACCTCGCCCATCCCGACGCTGCCGACGAAGTTTACGCCTATTGCGAGCAAAACGGCATCGTGGTGGACATCCTCATCAACAACGCCGGCATCTTTTCGTTTAAAACCATTGCCGACACCACCCCCGACCGCCTCAACCTGTTCATCGACCTGCACATGCGCACCGTCACCCTTTTGTGTCACCGCTTTGGCAACGACATGAAGCGTCGCGGCACGGGCTATATACTCAACATGTCGTCGATGTCGTGCTGGATGCCTATGCCGGGCATTGGCATGTACGCCGCCACCAAAGCCTACATACGCGTGTTTTCGCGCACTCTTGCCCTCGAACTCAAGGAATCGGGCGTGGGCGTGACCGTGGCTTGCCCCGGCGGCATTGCCACCGACCTCTTCGGGCTGCCTCGCAACCTGCAGCGCCTGGGCGTGAAGGTGGGCGCGCTCGCCACGCCCGAGCGTTTTGTGCGAAACGCCCTCAAACGAATGTTTAATCGCAAAAAACAATATATTAACGGATTTATTAACCGTTTGGCAATCGTGACGGTTTCGATTCTGCCCGACCGCATCCGCCTAATTGTCAAACACAAAATGCTCGATAAACAATGAATCAAGATAAGCCATTATTCATTGTCACCGGCGCAACCGGCGGCATCGGACGTGCCACCTCAGTGGCTCTCGCCCTCGAAGGCAAAGCATTAGTGCTGGCTTGCCGTAACGTGAACACCGCAGCCATCTTTGCTCGCGAACTAATTGCAAAAACCGGCAACGACGACATATCGGTGCTGCGCCTCGACTTAGCTTCGTTTGCCAGCATACGCACATTTGTCGACGACCTGAAGGCACTCAACCGCCCTGTGGCTGGCGTTATGAACGTGGCTGGCGTGATGACGCGAAACAGCATGATTACCGACGACGGTTTCGAACAATCCATTCAGGTGAATTACCTCGGCACCGCACTGCTCAACATCATGGTGGTTCCCCTGATAGTGAAAGGCGGACACATTGTGTTCACCACTTCGCTCACCCGACTGGTGAGCCGCATTCCCGAGCAATTCCCTCACGAGAGCAATTTCTCGCAGCTCGGCACCTACGGCCGCAGCAAACTGGCGCTCACCCTCTTTGCCATCTACCTCACCACTGTGCTCAAGACTGCCGGAGTGATTGTGGCGTGCGCCGACCCCGGCGTGGTGAACACCAACATGATTACCATGCACCGCTGGTATGACCGCATTGCCGACCACCTGTTCCGCCCGCTCATCAGCACACCGGCTCAAGGCGCTCAGGCGCTGCTCACGGCACTCAACACCACCGAATCTGGTCTGCTGTTCCACGGCGCCGAAACAAAGCGCCTGGTGTCGTCGCTCAAAGACAAAGACACCTTCGTGAACCTGCTTAACAACACTCTGCGAATAATCAAC
>SFID01000107.1 GCA_004555425.1 Bacteroidales bacterium | reverse complement strand
AAGAAAAAATCTAGTTGTTTTTTGAAGCGGCGAGGTCACTACTAGCGACCTCGCCGCTTTCGTCCGCAAACTTAGAGCGAGCAACGTGCGGTACATTGCGTTTTCAATGAGGAGGAACCCGGCGGATTATTGCTGCTCTACCCTATTGAATATACGTACGCTGGTTTGCATTTGCGCGGAGCCACACGTTGCGAGCAACGTGCGGTACATTGCGTTTTCAATGTGGGCCTACGCTTTTGTACAGAACAAAGGCCGTGCTTTTCGGGCACGGCCTTTGTTGTTTATGTAGGAATTTTTAGGAAATTACTTGTAGATGGGCGACTGGAGGAACCAGTTGTTGGGGTCGCTCAGTTTGCCGAAGAGAGTGGCATCGTACTGGGTGGGGTTCTCGTAGGGCTTGAGGTCGAGGCTACGGCGAGAAATCAACCAGGCCATCCACTGCGTACCCGATACGCCTGCACCCCAGTTGTCAGCGTTCTTGTGGCGGGCAATACGCATGAGGTCGTAGTAGCGCCAGCCTTCGTAGGCCGTTTCGAGAGCCATTTCGTCGGCGATGAGGGTCTCGACAGCGTTAATCTGCTGAGCGAGGTCGGCGGGAACCTGAGGATCGTCGGCGGGCAGTTCGGTGTAGTCGCTACGGTCGGGCTCAGTAGGTTGGCCTTCGCCCTCGCCAGTAGTGGGAGTGTTGGATTCCTCAAGAAGGCTATATCTGAGACGCTGGGCGGCTTCGGCGGGAGCACCTGCGCGGAGAGCTTCCTGGGCCATACGCTCACCTACGATAAGATCGTAAGTGTAGAGCGTGTCGAGATCCTTGTGCTCACCCGTACCGAAGGCATGGATACCTTGGCTGTTCCACTTGGCATCGTCGGTGAAGTCGAGGAAGTCGGGGTGGTCGAGGGCACGGCGCATTTCGTCAATTCCGATATAGCCCGTACCATCGGCAACGATGCGGAGGTAGGGGACCTTCTTGAAGGTCTTGTTCACGTCATCGTACTGAACAGAGTCGTAGCGGATAGCGGGCATCTTCTTAGCCTGAAGACCGTTGCGGAGGATGGCAAAGGCATGGCGGGGGAAGCCTGCGCGGTTGATGGCCTCGGCAAAGCGGAGATAAATCTGACGCTTGCGGTAAACGGGCATATTGTAGCGGAAGGTGAAGCCAGAGAGGTAGCTCTCGCTCGACATAGCACGGGGGCAGAACTTCTGGATGAATGCTCTGCGCTGTCCGTCCTCGCGCATATACTTGATAGTACCATCAATACGGCAGTCGCCGAGGTTGGCAGGGTACTCAATCTTGGTTTCCGACTCTTGGAGTGCGTAAATCTGGTTCTTGCAAAGGTTGATGTAGCTGGGAGTGGGAGCAATCTGGCGGTTCTTGTAGTTGACCTGCACAGAAATCTGACCACTCAGTGCGATACCTGCATCACCTTGGTCGGTACTGGATGTGCTGGAATGGGGGTCGAAGCCATAGATTTGTGCTACGCGGGTCAGCGTCTTACCGATAGAGGCATTGGCGGCTGAGGGAACGAGTGTGATAAGGTCGCCATTGTAGTTGAGCGTGGGCATTACCCAGTCGCCGTTCTCGTTGGGCGTGTAGGTCTTATCCTCACCGTTATAGTATACGCGGAAGCCTGCGTTACCATTGGGTATGGTACCAGCATCTTCGAGGTAGTCGTAGTAGAAGGCAGCCGCACGCTCGTAGTCGGAAGTGCTTGCACCACGGAGGAGATAGAGGTCGCCCAGAACGAGGGCGGTGGGGAAGAGGGTCAACTTGTGGGGGATGTCAACAGCACCCGTCTTGAACGTGCCATAGTTGGGGAGTCCTAGCAGACGCTCATACTCGTAGGCACGCATGAGGTTGTTCTCAAGCAGTTTGTCAAGGAGGTTGTCGGCATTGACAGTACCTTCGGGTGAGTTGGATTCCCAGCCCGTACCAGCGTTCTCAACGGGACGCGTGATGAAGGGCACGGTGCCGTAGTTCTGAACGAGCTGCATATAGGTCCAAGCACGGATGGCCTGTACCTGTGCATACTCCTTGCGCATGTAGTAGATATTGTTCTTCTGCGCCATGGTGTCAACGCGTGCAAGGTAGTAGTTGCACTGGTTGATGACCTTGTAGTAGGCAGCGCGGTTGAGCAGACCGTTTTCGGCATCTTCGGTAGGAATGAAGTTGGCAACGGCGGAGATAGTGTCGCTCACGTAGTCGGTGGGCTCGCAAAGGTCGCCGCGCACTTCTCCAAGGATGACGTTGTTTTCAATCATCTCCTGAACGTTGGATAGGATGCCCAGATAGAAGTTGACAGTGTCGCGTCCCGTAAAGTTCTCGACATTACGGTCCATATCGGGCGTCAGCATATCTTCGCAGGAAGTAGTGGCCAAGCCAAAACTCATCAGGAAGACGAGGAGGCTGATAATCGATTTATTTTTCATTGTATATCAATTATTACGTGTTGAGAAACGCTCGAACTGGGCGGGAGCACCACGGGGAGGGATGCTCCCGCCAGTTCGTGTGCGTTATCGCATGGTTTACAAGTTGATGGTCAGACCGATGTTGAAGTTACGGCTGGTGGGCAGATAACCGGCATCGATACCCTGATAGAGGACGCTGTTGCCGCAAGATACTTCGGGGTCATTGCCGAGGTACTTGGTGACAGTGAAGACATTGTTGGCTTCGCCCCAGATGGAGAGGCCGAGCAGCCAGCTGAGATGTACGGGCACCTTGTAGGTGAGGCGCACCTTCTTGAGTTTGAGGAAGGAACCATCCTCAATCCAACGGTCGCTGAAACGCTCGTTGTTGACCCACTGGTCGTTGCCAGGAGCCATTGCGCGAGGCATATCGGTAATCTGACGTTCGTAGCGCCAACGGTTGCAGACGGCTGTGGTCTGGTTGTAGATGTTGTTGGCGGCTTCAAGCTGAGAACGCTGGTAGTTGTAGATGTCGTTGCCGAGCGAATACTTGAAGTTGAGGTCGAGGGTCAGGTCTTTCCAAGTGAAAGAGGTGAAGATGTTACCGAAGATATCGGGGTTGGGGTCGCCAATGACAACCATATCGGCTTCGCTAATCCAGCCATCGCCGTTCTGGTCAACGAAACGAACGTCGCCAGCCTGGAACTCACGATAGGGATTTTCGTTGAGGCCAGTCGGATAGCGGAGGTAGCCGTATTTGCCAGCAGCAGCGGCTTCGGCATCAGTGGCAAAGACACCATTGGTTTTGTAGCCATAGAACACGCCTGCGGCAGTACCGACAGCGGTGAGGACGTTGTTCTGGCCATAGACGGAAGTGGTGTAGCCATGGAGGCGCTGCTCGGAGCTAGCCACCTTCTTGCCAGCGGCATCCAGTTCGTAGGTGCGGATGTAGTTGAGGCTGGAGGTGGGGAGTTCGGTAATCTCGTTGCGATAGTGGCCGATGGTAAAGCCAGCTTCCCACTTGAAGTTCTTGCGGTTCACAAGAATGGCGTTCAAACGGGCATCCAGACCGACATTCTTGAGTTCGCCTTCGTTGGCCCACATATAGCGGAGACCGGTGATGTCGCTCACAGCCTTGCGGGTGAGGAGGTTGCTGGTCTTGCCGGCATAGAAGTTGAGGCCGAGGCCGAGGCGGTCCTTGAGGAAGCTACCCTGGAGACCTACGTTGAAGCGGCGGTTGGTTTCCCACTGGATGGCGGGATTCTGGATATTGGCGAGCTGGAGAGCCGTGGCCTGTCCGAGGAACTTGACGTTTTCGAAGTAGGTACGAGTGGCATAGTAGTCTACGTTGTCGTTACCGCTCTCTTCGTAGCCTGCGGAAATCTTGAGGTAGTTGATACCATCAACATTGAACCATTTTTCGTTGCTCATCACCCAAGCAGCCTGAATGGAGGGGAAGATACCCCACTTCACGCCGGCGAGCTTGATACCCTCCTTGGCTTCCTTACCGAAACGAGAGGAAGATTCCATGGAAGTGGTGAAGTCGAGGAAGTAGCGGTTCTTGAAATTGTAGCGGGCATTGAGATAGTATGCCAAGTTGATCCAAGAGTCGTTGGTGCCGCCCGAAGAGAGGAAGCTGAGCGACTTGGAGATGTTGGGCATCTTATCGTTGTCGTTGTTGTAACCCGTCACGTAGCTGTCGCTATAAGAATAGGAAGCGAGGCGGAAGCCACCGAGGATGCCGACGCGGTGGGCCTTAAACTGACGATCCCAATTTACCTGGAAGTCGTTGAAGAGGGTGGTCTCCTTGCCAAACTGCGTGCTGAGGATGTTGCGGATGGAACCGAGTCCTTCGACACTCTTAGAGGGCGTACCATCCTTGGGCACGAAGTACTTCTCGTTGTTACGATTGATCATGTAGCTGAAACGGTCGCTAACGGTCAAGTACTTGTTGATGGTATAGCGGGGATTCACGTTGATGGCAAACTGGGTCTGCTCCTGATAGTTCTTGTTGTCACCATCGCCATTCTTGAGAATCCAGAAGGGGTTGATGAAACCAGAGTAACCGAAGGCGTCGGCAAAGCGATAGGGGTTGTTGCCGTCGGTGTAGTTCTTACCAGAGTAGACATTGTTGGCATGGCCCAGCTGAAGCTGCCCGTTGTTGTACATCACGTAGTGTGCATAGGGGCTGATGAAGGGCGACTGAATGAGGCCCAGCACATTGGGAGCAGAGATGTGGCGAGCGCTGTAGTCCTCGGCCCAACCATTGTCGCGAAGGTTGTAGGCATTGCGAACATAGGAGATGTCCATGCCCGTAACAAAGTTCTTGAACAGGTTGATGTCGGTATTGAAGCGGATGTTGAGTCGGTTGAAGTCGTTCTTCTCGGCCGTGGCATTGCTCTGGCTGTAGCCGAGGGAGAGGTTGTACATAGCCACATCGTCACCACCTTCTACGCTGACCTTGTAGTTCTGGGTGAAAGCATTGCGATAGAGGTCTTTCTGCCAGTCGGTGTTCTGGTGGTACACATCGTAGTAGAGGTAGCTGGGGTCCTCGTTCATGAACGGCGGCAGCGTCGTGGAGGTCTTGAAGTAATCAATGGCCTCGGGCGTGGTACCGATGAGCTCAGTCACATAGTTGCGATACTGGTTGGCATTCATCACCTTGGTCTTCTCGGGCACGAGTTCGAAACCTCCGAAGGCGCGGATGTTAATGCGAGTTACCTGGCTATGGCCACGCTTGGTGGTGATGCGGAGGACACCGTTGGCACCCTTGGCACCATAGAGGGCCGTACCATTATTGAGAACCTCAACGGATTCGATGTCTTCGGGGTCAACGATGTTGAATACGTTATTGAAGAAACCATCGTGGAGGGTCGTACGGTCGTACTGCATATCCCACATCACTCCGTCGATAATGACGAGAGGCTGTGCGTTGGCGTTGAGCGAACCGATACCATTGATAAACATGGCTGCACCCTGTGCGGGCATACCGCCACGGCTGATAGTGCGGACGTTGGCGTTGAGGTGGTTCTCAACATCGTTTTCAATGGTAATGGCGCTGGTTTCCTTTGTAACCATCTCGGCATTTGTCACAACGTCAATACCATCCTTATAGAATCCCTTGAGGTGGGAAGCGTTGAGGTAGGCGTTCTGATTTGTTGTACCCTTGATGGCAATCTGGGAAGCGTTGTACTCGGCGTTGCGTTCGGGAATGGTCACGTAGAGAGCCGTGACGTATTCGGGGACTTTGATGGTGTAAGCACCATTGTCGTCGGTCAACGCGGTATAGTAGCGGTTGTTGAGTGCCTGAACGCGTACACCAGCGAGAGGAGCGTTGGTGGCAGCATCGTAAACGTGGCCGCTAATCTCACGCATAGCAACGGAGGTCGTCTTGGTGGCGGGAGTAGTCTTGCTCGCAGGAGTCTGTGCCTGTGCGCCAGAGAAGACGCACGCGCCAGAGAGGAGGAACAGGCTGACACCAGTACGAAGTGCTCCTTGCATAAAATTATTGCATTTATACTTATCCATAATTTTCAGATTTTTCGTGTTAACAAGATGCTAGTCACGTACTGGTTCGATGATGATTTTTCCGATACTGAGGGCCTTGCAGTTACCCGACTTTTGCTGGGCAAGCGTCATAGAAACCTCAAGCATGGGGAAGCTACTGTAGCCAGAAGGAAGACCGACATAGTTCTTGGGGAAGAAAACGTCCTCGTAGAGCACAATGTTGGTCACCTTGTCCTGGTCAATCTGGATGTTCTTGACAGCCTTCGTTCCTGAAATCGTCTTCATGTCGTCACCGAGCAACTGGACGTCGAACTTGGGTGCCTCGACAATGGTATCACCATTCTGGTCCAGACGGATATGGTCCTTATTGATACGGTTGGGGGCCATCTGGATGGTAATCTTGTAGCGTGCGCTCAGTATGTTGTTCAGACGGAAACGGATGGTCAACTTACTGTTACCAGACACTGCGTAGTAGCTATAACGGTCATCTGCCAAATCGCCCAAGACTTCGGTATTGCGGTTGTCATCAGTCAGCGTAATCATCTGCCCACCTTGCGTCACACAACCCGTTGTGCTGCAAGTCATGAAAGCAGCTTGGTTTTCGGTATGATTGATGAACGAATAGGCGGGGTCAACACGGTAGGTTTCAAGCGGGAATACGTAGCCGTTGGAAGCCTTGACTGGGTTGATTCCTGCGAAGAGAGGATTCTCACCACCCTTGTTGGCGTTATAGAACGTAGTACCCGTCGTTGACTTGAGGGAATCGGCATGCAGGGTGTAGTTGATAACCTGTGCAGAATCGGCTGTGTTTACACCCGTGAAGATGCTGGGTGTAAAGAACATGTTGCGGATAATCGTCTCGTTGGTGATGAGGCTCTGGAGAGAGTCCATCTCTGCCTTAGTAAACTTGAGTGCGTTGGCGCCGTTCTTGAGGAACTTACCAGTTTCCTCATCCCAGTCATAGCAGTAGGTCGTTCCGTAGGTGTAGAGGGCAGATACCTTCTCTACTGCCTCGTCCCAAGCAGTGTTGGTAGGAATCAACGCTACATAGACACTATCCTCGTTCTTAATCTGAGCGCCAGCGGCATCGAGAATGTCGTTGTTGTAGAGGAATACAGAATCTACGTACACCATCTCGCCATTTTCGTTCATCGCACCTTCGGTACTACCTGCGGCCCAGAAAGTTTTGTGGTCAACCTGCGGATCGGTGAGGATACCATACAGGGTGCTGTAGTTTTCGCTAGAAGAGATGAAGTCGAAAATATTGAAAGCGAAAGGATTCGCCCCCTGAAGGGTGTAGAGCGAACCATTAGTGGAATAATAGACATCGTTGCCGATGGGCAGTCCGTTGAGCTGATTGTTGCTGAGGACACTATTCTTCGTGTTCATCAGGCGGACATCCTGCGCGCCAGCGAGGGATTGATACTGGAAGCGAGAGATGTGGTTGCGGACGAACTGATTGACAACCTGATACTCTTTCTGGTCAGCCAAGTCGAGGTACTGCTCAGCGGTAAGACCAGCGGGTACTTCGTAACTGCTGGGTGTAGGAGCATCGGGGTTGGGAGTTTCGGGGTTTCCAGGGTTCTCGGGATCGACTGGAGGCTCGGGAGTCTCAGGGGTTTGCACATTGCCAGCAGCCTCTCGGAGGGCAGCTGCCTCGAGAAGGAGTTGGTTGTACTTAGCCTTGGTGGCATCGAAGGTGCCGTTGAGAGGAGCCCACACCGTGAACGACTGGGGCTGGTCGAGAAGACTGGCAAAGCTCTGAGTGGCATTGCGGTCATCCTCATTCTTCATGACGCGGGTACGCTGGAGGAGATTAGCAAATTCGGACAGCTCAGGATTGCCCTTAATGTTCTGCCAAATGGTCTGATTGCCTCCCATCACAGGATTATTGACTACGTCGAAGTGGTCGTCGGTACAGGCGCAGACCCCTAGGAGCAAGGATGCTCCTACGAGGCTGCGGGTTACCATATTCTTATATATACTTTTCATAGAACTGATTAGAATCTAATGGAACGATCTAATTACCAGATATCCTCGGGTTCTGTACCATTGTAAATATTGTTTGGCACATACTCGAAATAATCAAGGAAGCACTGTGAGTCGAGCTTCTTAAGAGCGGACTTCAGACGGATGTAGTAGGTCTTGTTGGCATCTAGTTCGTAGATACCAACGATACGACGGAGGGCGCAGTAGGCACCACCACGACCGCGGACGGGGTTCTCGCCAGTACCATCAGTAATGGTGTAATACTGAGGAGCCTTCATGTAACCCTGGTTACGCATATTCTTGTCGTTTTCGGCGTTCAGTTCATCGTCATCCTCAGAGTCCTTCACCCAAGGTATTGCAGGGTTGTTGTCAGCACTCTGACGCTGGTCAAGAGGAAGACCTGCGGGTTGGAGGTTATAGGGAGCGTCACCGAAGTAGAGCTGACACATACCACGCTGGTCGTTGAAGGCCTGGCCCATACGGATTTCGTAGGTACCGCTCTTGGGTACGGGAGGCAGCTTAATGGTGAAGTCATAGAGACCGAGTACGAGGGTTTCGTCACCCTGGTAGTCGTTCCAACCAGTAGCACTAATGTAACCTGCAAAGAGGTAGCAAATCTTGGTATCAGCAGATTCATTAAGAATGTTCTCGAAATAGCCATTGGGGCAGATGGTGTAGTCACCACCGCGAATGCTGTTGGAGAGATATTCATGCAGAACCGTTGAAAGGTCGAAACGAATACGCTCGCTACCCAAGGCATTGATATTTGCAGCATCGTTGACGAGGATACCATCAATGGGGAAATAGAAACCATTGACAGAGTTGTTGTCGTAGGCACCATTATCAGGAGATACCTTCACGCCGCGTTGGCTAGCTACAATCTCGTGGTAGTCACCATGGCGGTCGTTTTGATACTTGGAGACACGATTCAAGAAGATGGCCTGGTTATTATAGTCATTTGCTGCGAGAGCCTGAGGATCCTGTCCTGTATTACCTACCTGAACGACCTTGAGCAGTGCGGGATGATTTCCCATCGTGGTATAGTAATCCCATACGTTGGTAGGAATATTCGAAGTCTGGGGCGAAGCAGAAGAGCCACCATACTTATAAGCGTATTCGTTGAAGTGGACAATCAACTGGTTGTAGGCCATCTTACCCTTAATGAGGTGATAGGCTACGAACTTATTGACAGCATTGTCGGGATGCTTGAAGTCACTGTCATTGGTACT
>SFID01000169.1 GCA_004555425.1 Bacteroidales bacterium | reverse complement strand
AGCAGGTATTGCTCTCGGCTGATAGCGTTCTTCTTCATGTCGTCGTATTTTTTATTCTGCTCCTCTCGCTGGTGTTCTCGTTCTTCGGCCGCAATCTTGGCGCGCTCCTGGGCTGCCTTCTGCGCTGCATTGCCGCCAGCGGCTCCACGTGCTGCCATTCGGCCAGTATGCTCCAGGATTTTCACAATCTGTGTCTCCAGGGTTCTCATCTGAAGGCCGCGCCTGATGTTGATAGGTAGATTCTTTAGTGGTTCTAACGTTATCTCTCGCTGGCATTCTCTGATGGCAACGATAACGCTCCAACACTCTTCGGGGGTAAATCCCTTGTCCGGGTCAAGCAAATCGCCAAACCAGGAATCGTAAAATCGTATTAGACGGTCGTAGGTCCTTGGCATAGTTGTTAAATTTAAAAAAAGTAAGACGGGGCAAATATAAAAAATTCGCGCCAACAGACCAAGCCGCCAGCGCGAAAAGTGAAAACTCACCCCAAATAATTGCTCTCATCTCTATATAGTTCCGCTATATTTTATAAAAAATGAATACCGCAAAAATATGAAAAACCCCCCAGCGCTGCAATAGCGCTGGGGGGAAAAGATTGAAAAACGTCTTACTTTTTTTCAACTAGCCAAAAAATATGGATATCTTTTTTTTTCTTTATTATATATCCTATGGGCTACCCCTCGGGGTAGTTCAACTACCCCATGAGGTAGATGCGGATGAAAATCGGAATCTGCAAGAATTGCGATAAATTGTTACTGGTTCGGAGTTCCCGTAACAGTGAAAGTAATATCGTCTACTACCTCGTAATTGTTCGGGTCAACAAGTTTCGGAGTATAATCTACTGTGTAACCTGCTGTTGGCTCTACAATAATTTTGACAGAGTCCCCAGGCGATACATATGCCTGGTTAAAGTAGGTTTTCCCGTCCGTATTGTTCACGATTTTGAAGGTGGCACAACCCTCAGGAGCTATAATAGATGAAATCTTAGCGGTTGCAGGGATAGGCTTAGGTGCTGGCTGCTCAGGTGAACCAGGCTCGAGAAGTTTCTCGCCATCCACGCCATACGAAGCGATTGCCTTCTTGACGGCCTCGGGCTCCGAGAATTGTCTTACAAGGGTGTCACTACTCAGCGTGATTTTTGCACGCGAAACGAGAAGCGAGCCACCAACTGAGCGGGAATGGATAATTGCTTGACCAAATACATCACCATCACCAGCGATGACGACTTTCAAGCCGTTGCCTGCTACCATATTGGCGTATTTCAGGGTTCCAAAGGAAACGGCTGATTTGGTGTCGATGGTCATCTCGCAAAGATGGCGATAGATGCGAATTGTGCTAGGCGTGGTACCTGCATTGGTGTAGGAGACAAATGTTATCTGGTCGCCCTCCTGCAACTGCGGATTCTTGTCCAGGAGATTTATTGAAATTTGTCCAATGGTGTAATCGGCAAACTCGCCGTCCATTGTCGTTAGAAGATTGAAAACCATTCCATCTTCTTCAACCTCTGATACACCAATCTCAGGCAGAGAGCCGTCAGCAATAACGTACTCCTGGAGGATTGCCATGCCTCTCATGAAGTCATCTTTGACCAGGGAGACTGTCGCTAGAGGAATATTCAACTGCATGAATCTGTTGTAATCGCTCAGATTCGCGCCCTTACGCTCATATGCCCGCGCCATGAGATTTCCCCAGCGGGAGCGTCGTGTCTGCATTGCCACGGTACGTTTTGCCGTTTCTCCGTAATTAGAGGAATTGTTAGCGATTCGCGCTACCTGACGGCCGCCAGTGGATGTATAAAACGAATAAGCACCCACTTTGCCGTTCATTTTCATCGAAAGATTGTTCCTTGTAATAGCCATAATGAAAAGAGTTAGTTGGTTAGAATTTCGCCAGCAAAGATAATCATAATCATCAAGAATTTCAAGCAAATAAGCGAAAATCTATACCATATATATATATATGTAAATGAGCGGGCAACAAACTACCCATGTCGTTCATCAGCGGCTACCACTCACTACTAACAATTCATGCATGCAGCCACCAAACGGCAACGGCTAGGCTGCTGAGGTCATCACCAGCAAGGACTACTCACCGCTAACACTGCTCACACAATGCCACCGCACGGCAATGGCTAGGCGACTGATGGCATCACCAGCAAGGACCACTCACCGCTAACACCGCTCACACTATGGCAGCGATAGGCGACTGATGGCACCACCAGCAAGGACCACTTACCGCTAACACCGCTCACACAAGGCCACCTCATGGCAATGGCTAGGCTACTGAGGTCATCACCAGCAAGGACCACTTACCGCTAACACCGCTCACACAAGGCCACCGCACGGCAATGGCTAGGCGGCTGAGGGCATCACCATCAAGGACCACTCACCGCTAACACCGCTCACACAAGGCCACCGCACGGCAATGGCTAGGCTGCTGAGGGCATCACCAGCAAGGACCACTCACCGCTAACACCGCTCACACCATGGCAGCGTTAGGCGGCTGATGGCATCACCAGCAAGGACCACTCACCGCTAACACCGCTCACACAAGGCTACCGCACGGCAATGGCTAGGCTACTGAGGTCATCACCAGCAAGGGCTACTCACCGCTAACACCGCTCACACAAGGCTACCGCACGGCAATGGCTAGGCGGCTGAGGGCATCACCAGCAAGGACTACTCACCGCTAACACCGCTCACACCCTGCTACCACACGGCAACGGCTAGGCGGCTGAGGGCATCACCATCAAGGACCACTCACCGCTAACACCGCTCGCACAAGGCCACCGCACGGCAGCGGCTAGGCGGCTGAGGGCAGCGGCTGCGCGGTCCATCGGCGGCGGCCGCGGGGGGTATTCCCTGAGCAGTGCGGACGCTGCGCCGCGGGGGGGCTTATCGCGGCGCAGTGCGGCGGCTGCGCCGCGGGGGGGATGGGGGCGGGGCAGTGCCGAAGCCGCCCGAAGCGGGGGAGGGGGAGTGCGTAGCCGCTAAACCCGAGCACGGCGCGCCCGCGGCGGGAGCACGGGCGGGGCGGCCCGAAACAAGCCGAGGGCGGGGGCGGGCCGGCAGGGAAGCCCCGAAGGGGCCCCGCCCCCGACATCGGCGCAGGAGAGCGGCCGAACCGACCGCGCGGACCGCCGCGGACCGCCGCGCGCAGGGATTAGCGGCGGAGCGCCCCCCTCCCCCGCGAGGAGTGGCGAAGGCGCGCCCCGCCCCCATCCCCCCCGCGGCAGTGCCGACGCGCGCGCCGCGATAAGCCCCCCCGCGGCGGTGCGGACGCGCGCGAAGGGAATACCCCCCGCGGCCGATGCCGATGGGCGCGCAGCCGCTGCCCTCAGCAGCCTAGCCGTCCTCATGGGTATGCTCATCAGCAGCCTAGCCGTTCTCATGGGTGTGCTCATCAGCCGCCTAGCCGTCCTCATGGGTGTGCTCATCAGCAGCCTAGCCGTCCTCATGGGTATGCTCATCAGCAGCCTAGCCGTTCTCGTTG
>SFID01000005.1 GCA_004555425.1 Bacteroidales bacterium | reverse complement strand
ACCGAATGAAAAACAAAAAGATACGGTGCGAGAGGCGTAAAGACATCCAAGTCAATTTATAAAATAAGATTCCTTTGAAACTAATTTATAGAACCTACCATAACCCTAGGACTTTTGTACAACCCTACAAAAGTCAAAATTCTTACTAAAACAAGCATCCCTATTACCAGTCAAAAAAATGGTAATAGGGATTTTTTTATCTCTTAGATTGTATGAAGGGTGGGAGTAGGGTGGGGCGGCGACCATTTATTATAGGTGGGTTCCATAAATTATTTAAGTTTCTGCAAATGTAGAAAAATATTTCACATAAACACCTCCATACCATTGATTTCAAACACGCACGAATCTCTCAGCTGCCGGATTTCATTGCTATCCAGCAGTTTTATTCTTCGCGTACCTTTGTAGAAGTCGTAGCGAAGCGAGATACAACGGTGCCAGCATTGGATTTCACCCGAGCGCGTCCATAGTTTGAGGTCTACGGGTTCAGGAGATTGGAGCATACGTTTGAGCGTGGTGATGTTGATAGCATGGGGCATTAGTCGAAAGTATTGTTGTAAACATGGTTGAAGATATAATGTAAGCGAGGGACGGTGAAAGATACCTGCTTGCGAAGCGATTTCCACTTGAACTACAAGAAAGTTTGGATTAGCTTACGACAAAGAAACGAATTTAATGTACGCGGTTACTTTTGCTGAAAATTTTTATAATGAAAAAGATGCTAAAGTCTTGTATGATAAATTAGTATCATTGCTTCGCGAAAAGTACCCCAATGCAATATTTAATCCTTCAGTTGAAACTGATAGAGATTTTATTTCTTGTTGTTCATTTGAAATTAAAGAAGGAACTATTAGTTTAAGCATTTACTATAAAGATTCAGAATATGTCTTTAAAATGATGTACAATGATAGAATAAACTCTAACAAAAAATATGAGAAAGAGCATCAAGATGCTCTTGATGATTTGTAGAGGAAAAAAGTCTATCTGAAATAAGACCACACAAAAATGGATAAAGCACCTTTGCAGAAATGCGAAGATGCTTTATTATTGGGCAAAAGAAAGCCGCCATGCGCATAGCAAGAGAGCCAATGCACACGGCGGCTGAAAGAAAGGATTGCCCGAAAGGGTGGGCTTGAATAAATGAGTTTCTGGATTATCTTATGATTATACGGCAATTCTCATACTCTTTATTGGAATTTGCAACACGTACAATATACAATCCCGATGTCAATCTGCTTGTATCAATGCTTGCATTCTTTTGTCCATCATGGAGATTTTGTGAACAGACAACTTGTCCTGCAGCACTTACCACAGTAAGCGATGTTGGTGATTGAACAGAAGAAATGTCAACATTAACAATTTCGTTTCTTCGCGGCATGACAGGGCTTACCTTCATTCGAGTCGATATATCCCTTACCTTTTTTATAGAGGTACTTATTTTACCTTCCTCAAAGGCGTAAATCCGTGTAATACATTCTTCACTCATGTCATAATTACTATTATCTCTCCATAGATCTAAGCATATGTAAGAACGGACATTCCCTTTATCATTATTGAGACGAAAAATTCTAATCGGCTGATCTTGTTCATCTGTATTGTAAAATGGAGAAAGTTTCCATTTATCTCCAAAAGGAATTTCTGCGAGAATTTCTCCATCTTCGTTTTGGATTTTAATACCAGTTAAGTAATCAGCATAGTTATCGCCTTCAAGAGACAATGCAGATATATATTCGTATTTACTATCGCTATCAAAAAGATCTTGAGTTACATACAATAAATTCTTTTTAGAACCAGCAAAGTGCAAAAACGGAACAATACCACCATTAGCCTCAATTGAGCAAATAGGATTAAGTTGAACGTCATACAAATTGAGGTGTTTAACTCCAGCATACTTTTCACTACTTGCTTTTTTCTCTGTAAGCGGATATGTGTACAACTGATCACTTGCATCAGATGTAAATTCACCTGGCAAAATACCAACTTCATTATGACCCGAAAGGACTAATGGTAAGTCTTGTGCTTTAGTGCAAAGAGACAGAGACAAAAGCGCCATTGTTGTAAGAATATTCTTAATCATAATAGAATCCCTAAATCCGTGTCGGGCGCAACTTCTAATTGTTAATACTTGATCACTACAAAAGTACAACTATTAAGATTATACTTTCTTATTTATACAAACATTAACACAAAATGTCATTTTATCTCACACCACCCACCGCAACGCCATAAAAATCATGCTGCGGAAACTTCTCACACCCAATATACAGCGTATCAAAAGCATCAGTGCCATCGGTACGATGCTCCAGCAAGTCCTCCTCTGATTCGGGATTTTTCTCTGAGGACTTGTTTTTGCGAAAGCCATTTCTTCCACGTTCCACCCCTGCACTTTGTATGGCAAGAATAATATCGTCATTATTTTGGCGGTTGAAATAAGGCATGAGCCGTTGCTTTCCTGAAAATCCTTGGTTGATGAGCAAATACTTTTCATCATGGCGCATGGGGTTGCCCAAATACACATCTTGCACACTCCAACCATGACGTTCAAACTCATGGACGACTACCCAATGAAAATCTTGGTCGTTCACGGCATAGTTTGAGCCAAGAGCAGTAGCATCATAGTAATAGATGACACTGTGATTGGCATGAGGCGCATAGTAGGTGCAGAAGTCTGCAATGAGCGCAGGAATTTTGCGCTCAAATTTCACGTAGAAAGATTTGTAAATTATTTTCATGTAGGTGGTATAAAACGACCTGTTGTTTTCCCGAACGCCCCTCTGGAAATCCCCAGTAAAAGTACAATCACGCGATGCCCCGAAAAAGAGCCGTTTTCGCCTGATGTTGGTCTCGTAAGGCCCTCTTATATTCAGGATTTCGGAAAATGAGGTAAAAATCTCAACTTTTTTTTGAAAATCTTTGTGCATTTGTATTTTTTACCTAATTTTGGGAATCCAATGCAAGAGAGCGCACCTTTCGCCCTCCATATAGCGCTACTGCTATGATACAAAGGAGCATCACTTTTGCATTTCTTTATCGTCTATATAACCTTATAATCATATAACTATGTGCTATTTAAGATTTGACAAGACGCAGATGACAAATCTTCAGGACAGCCTGTTCAAGGAACTCCTGATTACGAATGAGTCGGGTGCGTATTGTTCGACTACATTGGTAGGTTGCAACATCCGAAAATATCACGGCTTGCTGGTTGTGCCCGTGCCCAACCTGGACGACGAGAACCATGTGCTGCTCTCGTCCCTTGATGAGACGGTTATTCAACATGGAGCCGAGTTTAATCTCGGACTGCACAAGTACCAAGGAGAAAATTATAGTCCCAAAGGTCACAAATACATTGTGAGCTTCGAATGGGATAAAGTGCCGACCTGGATTTATCGTATCGGTGGCGTCCTTCTGAAGAAGGAAATCGTTTACCGAACAGATAGATTCAGACTTTTTGTTCGTTATACCCTGCTCGAAGCACATTCGGATACGACGCTCCGCCTCAAACCCTTCCTGGCCTTCCGCAGCGTTCGCCAGTGGACACACGAGAATGGCGCTGCCAATACCGGATATACGCCCGTCAAGAATGGCATCAAGATGTGTATGTACGAAGGTTATCCCGACCTCTATATGCAGACAACGGCCAAGAGCGAGTTCCACTACGAACCGAACTGGTATCGCGGAATGGACTATCCGAAGGAGCGCGAACGTGGCTATGATGCCACCGAAGACCTGTTGGTGCCTGGCTATTTTGAAATGCCCATCAAGAAGGGCGAAAGCATTATCTTCACCGCTTCGCTCAAGGAGAAAGACCCGAAGATGTACGCTCCCATCATGGAAGCCGAAATTGAAAGCCTGGACCGCCGCGACAGTTTCTACCACTGCCTTGTCAATGCCGCACACCAGTTCCACGTTCAGAAGGAAAACGAAGAGTACATCTTGGCTGGCTATCCTTGGTTCAAGTGCCGTGCCCGCGACACCTTCATCTCCCTGCCCGGCCTCACGCTGAGTATCGGCGAGGTGGACCGCTTCGAGCGCTATATGAAGACAGCCGCCAAGGGCTTGCGCGAATTTATGAACAAGGAGCCTATGACCGTGGCCATCTACGAGATGGAACAGCCCGACACCCTGCTATGGGCTATGTGGTGCATCCAGCAATACGGCAAGTACGTAGGCCGCGCCAAGTGCTACGAAATGTATGGCGACCTGCTCAAGGAAATGCTCGACTTCATTTGGAGCGGCAAGCACACCAACCTCTTCGTTCACGACAACGGACTGCTCTATAGCAACGGCCGCGACCGCGCTGTCACTTGGATGAACTCCACCGCTGGTGGCCGTCCCATCGTGCCGCGCTCGGGATATATCGTAGAATTTAACGCCCTCTGGTACAACGCCCTCAAGTTCTCCGAGCAACTCTTGGGCGAAATCGGCGGCGAGACCAATATGGTCAGCGCCAAGAAGTGTGGCGAAATGGCCGAACTCGTGGGACAGAGCTTCAAGAACACCTTCCTCAACGAACACGGCTACCTCCTCGACTACGTAGATGGTCAGATGATGGACTGGAGCGTTCGCCCGAACCAGCTCTTCGCCATCGCCCTCGACTTCTCGCCGCTGGATGTTCGCCAGCGCAAGGGAGTGCTGGACATCTGTACCAAGGAACTAGTGACGCCCAAGGGTATCCGCTCCCTCTCTCCCAAGAGCGGCGGCTACAACCCTATGTATATCGGACAGCAGACCCAGCGCGACTATGCCTACCATCAGGGTACGGCGTGGCCTTGGCTGACGGGCTTCTACCTCGAGGCTTATCTGCGCGTCTATAAGATGAGCGGTGTCAACTATATCGAACGCCAGTTGATTGGCTTCGAGGAGGAACTCTTCTACCACTGCGTAGGAACCATCCCCGAACTCTTCGATGGTAATCCCAGATTCAGTGGCCGCGGCGCCATCTCGTTCGCCATGAACGTGAGCGGCATCCTCCGCGCCATCCGACTGCTGGAAAAATACAAGATTGAGGACTAAGACTATACGGGTGCCCTCCCCTCCGGGGCTTTCCCAAGGAGAGGGCGCACCTAGTCCAACTATGAGCAAGGCACAACGGACACACACCTATATATATAATAAGGTATAGTAAAGGTCCGCCTGCCAACTGAAAACACTTGTTACCTAATAATACACACCCGATATGAAAGTATTAATGTTCGGATGGGAGTTTCCGCCTCATATCCTCGGCGGACTCGGCACAGCCAGTTATGGTATCACTGCCGGATTGGCCAAACAACCCGACATGCACATCACCTTCTGCATCCCCAAACCCTGGGGCGATGAAGACAAGAGTTTTATGAATATCATCGGTCTGAGCGAAACGCCTGTCGTATGGCGCGACGTCAGCCGTGAATACGTAGAACAGCGATTGGGCAACAAAATGACGCCCGAGCAGTATTTCGCGCTCCGCGACCATATCTACGCAGACTTCAACTACCGCCAAACCAACGACCTCGGCTGTATAGAATTCTCAGGTCGCTATCCGCAGAACCTCTACGAGGAAATCAACAACTACTCCATCGTGGCTGGCGTCATCGCACGCCAACAGCAGTACGACATCATCCATGCACACGACTGGCTGACCTATCCCGCAGGTATTCACGCCAAGAACGTGAGCGGCAAACCCCTCGTCATCCACGTTCACGCTACCGACTTCGACCGCAGCCGCGGCAATGTCAATCCCACGGTGTATAGCATCGAAAAGGATGGTATGGACCACGCCGACTTAATTATGTGCGTGAGCGAACTGACGCGCCAGACCGTTATCAACCACTACCACCAAGACCCCGCCAAGTGTATTGCCATGCACAACGCGGTGTATCCTCTCAGCCCCGAAATCCAGGAAATCGTGGCACAGCGCAAGCCCGAAAGCGAACGCAAAGAAAAGGTCGTCACCTTCCTTGGTCGTATCACGATGCAGAAGGGCCCCGAATACTTCGTGGAAGCCGCAGCACTGGTGCTCCAGCGTACACGCAACATCCGCTTCTGCTTCGCTGGTTCGGGTGATATGATGGAGGAAATGATAGAATTGGCAGCCCGCCGCGGTATTGCCGACCGCTTCCACTTCCCTGGCTTCATGAAGGGCAAGCAGGTATATGAATGCTTCCGCGACAGCGACGTTTACGTCATGCCCTCTGTCAGCGAGCCCTTCGGTATTTCGCCCCTTGAGGCTATGCAGTGTGGCGTACCCTCCATCATCAGTTACCAGAGCGGTTGCGCCGAAATTCTCAACAAATGTATCAAGACCAACTACTGGGACATCCACGCTATGGCCGACGCCATGTATTCCATCTGTACCAACGAAGGACTCTACAAGTACCTTCAGGTGGAAGGCAAAAAGGAAGTGGACCAAATCACTTGGGAGAAAGTGGGCGAACGTATCTACAACGCTTACAACCAAGTCATCGAGAAGTATAACCGATAACCGAATCTAAAAGAAAAAAATCTAATATGAAAACTGTTTGTTTATATTTTGAGATTCACCAGAATATTCACCTGAAGCGTTACCGTTTCTTCGACATCGGTACGGACCATTACTATTACGATGACTACGAGAACGAGCGTTCCATCTCCGAAACCGCCGAGCGTTCCTACGTTCCCGCTCTCGAAGCCCTCATCGAAATGGCCGAGCGCTACGGCAGCTATTTCAAGTGTGCCATCTCCCTCTCTGGCTGCGCCATTGAGCAACTGGAGAACCACGCTCCCCAGGTGATAGAATTGCTCCAGAAGTTGGGCGAAACGGGTTGCGTAGAGTTCCTCGCCGAACCCTACAGCCACGGATTCTCCTCACTCAAGAACCCCGAATGCTTCAAGGAAGAAGTGACCCGCCTGTGCAAGAAGGTGAAGGCACTCTTTGGCCAAGAGCCCAAAATTTTCCGTAACAGTTGCCTCATCTACTCCGACGAAATCGGTGAAATGGTGGCCAATATGGGCTTCAAGGGTATGCTTGCCGAAGGTGCCAAGCACGTGCTCGGATGGAAGAGCCCGCACTTCGTTTACCACTGCAACCGCAACCCGAACCTCAAGCTCCTTCTCCGCGACTACAGCCTGTCCGAGGACATCAGTTTCCGCTTTAACGACTCCTCCTGGAGCGAATATCCCCTCTTCGCAGACACCTATGCCAACTGGATTGCCAACCTGCCCGAAGAAGACCAGGTTATCAACCTCTTCATGGAACTCTGCGCCCTCGGTATCTTCCAGCCCCTATCCTCCAACATCCTCGAGTTTATGAAGGCCCTGCCCGAACAGCTCAAGCAGCGCGGCGTCGTCTTCTCCACTCCCTCCGAGATTTGTGCCAAAATCAAGTCCGTGGGCGAACTCAACGTGGAATATCCCACGTCGTGGGTGGACGAGGAGCGCGACCTCTCGCCCTGGTTGGGTAATGTCATGCAGCAGGAAGCCCTCGAAAAACTCTACAGCATCGCCGACCGCGTACGCATCTGCCGCGACCGCCGCTTGATGCAGGATTGGGACTACCTCCAAGCCTCCAACAATCTCCGCTTCATGTCCACCAAGCCCAATAGCTACGGTGGCTACCGCGGTATCTACGATTCGCCCTACGATGCCTTCACCAACTACATGAACATCCTCGGCGACTTTATCACCCGTGTGAAGAACCTCTATCCCGATGAGATTGAGAACGAAGAACTCAATTCGCTCCTCACCACCATCAAGAATCAGTCCGACGAACTGACCAAGAAGGATAAGGAAATCAAGCAGCTTGAGAATATGCTGGCCAAACTCGAGGCTAAGCAGGGAACTGAGCCCAAGGCTGAGAAGCCTGCAGCAAAGAAGGCTCCCGCCAAAAAAGTTCCCGCCAAGAAAGCAGAGCCCAAAGCAGAAGCAGAAGTAGCTCCCAAGGCAGAAAAGCCTGCCCCCAAGAAGGCTCCTGCCAAGAAAACTACGGCTAAGAAATAATAAATATGGAGCGGGCTGCGTCTGAAAAGGAGGCAGCCCGCTTTGTATCCTTTGTTTCTTAGTCCCATTTGAAACGATTCGCCTAAGCGACACTCTTGCCCCGCAAAAGCTCTTCTCCGATTAACATCCTGTTCCAATACCAGAAAGGAATATATTCTGAGTCCGGGACTTTGCGCGCTCCATATCGCTCAGCGTCCTCCTCTGTCAATGTTCCAGAGGATTCCAAATAACCAATTTTCACCCTAAAAACAAAAAACTATGATGAAGAAATTCTTGTACCTCACCATTGCGGCCCTTGCACTGGTAGCTTGCGGCGACGACGACCATGAAGAGAACAATCCACCGCAGGAAAAGCAGTACACCAAGCTGGTTACGAGAGCAAACATGGATATTTCGCAAGAGCTCTTAAATATTGCCGACATCACCGTTTATTATATGGATGAAGCCGGAGAGGTTGTCAACGAAAGAATGACGAGCCCCGTTTTGGAAAAAACCGTCACGCAGCCCATTCCCTGCAAAACCGGTATGGCCGTAACCTTTACCGTCAAACCAGACCTCAACCCCACGGCTGAAGAAAAATTCGACATCAAATATTCTGGAAAACTCACCACGACTCCTTACACGAAGAATGACGACCCCGGTGCAATGCTTAATAAAGTCTTCGGTTTGGACCTCAAAGGTTTGAGAGGCGACAAGCTGGCCGAAACCCTGTCGCATCATACCACCAAAATTGGCTACACCTATACAGCCGACGGCAAGCGGGCAGATACCAGCATTCAATGGGGATTCTAGTCAACCAGGCCTACATATAAACCAGTCAATCCCTAGATTCTCAAACAGCCTCAGCGCGAATTAGAATCACAGGAAATCCTAAAAATATCCATGAAGAAAATGTGCCGCACGCCATCACAAGCGTACGGCACATTTTCCGTTATTGCTGTTTGCAAAAACTCTAAATACGCCTAGAATATTATCCTGTCCGCTAAACTTTTTATGAAAGTGACCTGAGTATTTGCCTGATTTTTTCGAGGAGCCATACGCACTTGAGCAACACTTGAGCAACTTGCGGTACACTTCTTTTCTGAGAATACCGACTTCCTTTTCGCACAAGCATGGGGCGGCAGATGCCTGGCAATGGGATAGATGAACGCCTGCTTTTTTCGTTCTTTCCTCTGTGATTTCCGTTTTTTTTCACGAAATTTCCAGCGGCCATCGCCTGATGGCCACGTGAACACCGCCCGATGGCCAAGTGACCACCGCCCGATGTCCACGTGGCCACCGCCCGATGGTCGCTGGAAATGTGGCGAAAACAAACGAAAAAAAAGCCACAACGAAATGGGTTTCCTTTCTTGCAGAATGGACTCAAAGCGAATGCAAAAAAAACGCCGCAGTGGGATGGAAACCACTGCGGCGGTATTTATGCAGCCTCGATATTTGCTTTGTTGCAACTCTCTTACAAACCTTCGAAGCCTTAGATACGTAACCTTCGAAGCCTTAGATACGTAACCTTCGAAGCCTTAATTACGAACCTTACGAAGCCTTACGAATCCCTTAGTTGAAGAAATTCCAGGAGAGACCTAGGCGGAAGACTAGGCGGTTGATGGGATAGTGGGGAACTAGGAAGGGATTGCCTGCTCCGCTCTTGTAATTGACGTGGGAGGCCATGACGTAAAAGCGCGTGTGCTTGAGGTGGAAATTGGCATAGACGTTGACGATGGGATAATTGCCCACCTTCACGCGGGTGGCCTCGTCTTGCACGCAATATTGTCCGATGATGGGGCTGTAGGTGGTGCCGTAGTATTTGGTGAAATAGCGGAGGTCGGCACCCAACTCGGTCAAGAGGACTTTGGCAAAACGGAATTTGAGGTAGAGATTGGTGTAGGCGTTGAAGGCGGGCACGGGCAGCACATCCTTGTTGGACGACACCTGATAGGTCAGGGCGTTCTCCCAGTTGAAGATGCCCCAGCGGAAATTCTGATTGAGAGTGACGCCAATCAGACTGACATTCTTGGCGTGCTGCTTGACGGTAACGCCGTGCAGATAGGCGTTGGCGGCTGCATTGGCCACGGGCGTGGTCTGCTCTTGGAAGTAGAGGAGGTTTTGGATGGTCTCGAAGTGGAAGTTGACGCGCGTCTGTCGCCAGCCGATATTGGCTTCCACGTGTCCGCGAAACTCCTTGTTGAGTCCCTCGTTGTCCCACCACGCATTGCGGGCGTGGTAGTGGCGATAGTAGAAGGAGCCCGCGTCGTTGCGCACGAAGCCGCGCACGTGCAGACTGAGGGAGTCGCGCCGCAGGGGAATATTGAGCGAGCCGTTGCCCTCGACGTTGAACTCGCCCCACTCCTTGCCCGTTGTGGTGAGTTCGCCCAGCACGTTGAAGCGGAAGATGCGGCCCATAGTCTTGAGCAGTTGTCCTCCCACACTGACGCGGTTCTCGTTGTACTGCTCGGTGCCGGGGGCGAAATGCGGCAGTGTGAATTGGTAGCGGTCGAAGTCGTGGCGGGCAAAGAGTCGGAGGCCAGCCTTCATCCACGGGTTAAAACCTTCGCAGAGTTCGAAGGCCACGGTGTTGGCTACGTGCAGGTACTTGGTATAGTCGTGGGCGGAATCACCTGGTAGGTAGAAGTCGTTGAAGTAGGTGGACGTGGTTGCGTTCTGCCGTTTGTTGGAAAGGAAGAGGCGGTTGTGGTGGTCCACGCGCAGGGTGTGGAGGATGCGGCTGACGGGCACGAACTCGGGCGTGGTGGGCGTGATGGTGTCGAGCGTTTGCGGGTCAATCCCTTGTAATTGTAGCGAGTCGCCCTGCGAGAGTTGCTTTTTCAATTGGAGGTTTTCCTGCAAGGAGCGGGCCACAATGTTGCCCTTATCGTCGCGATGGCGCACGAAGCCTAGGTTGTAGTGGTGGGAGAGGTAGAAAGTGTTGACATTGAGTTTGTTCCAGGCCTTACCGAGGAGGATGGGCATATCGGCCGTTCCGTATTTGGTCGGATAAGCCTCGGGGGTGTTGATGTAGTTGTCGTCCTCGATACCACCGTTCTCGGTATTCTTGAGGTGGTTGCAGTCGTACATAGTGTGCAGTACGTAGCGCTCATCGCGATAGGAGCCATAGAGAATGCCGTTGAAGTGGGCCGTGTTTTGGTCTTCGTAGTAGCCGCGGCCGTAGAGGTAGTCCAATTTGAAGCCCATGCCCAGTCGCTTTCCCGCATTGGTGGCAAAGAGCGCGGTGATGCGGTCCTCGCCGTTCTGTTTGTTGCCGCAG
The DNA here is from genome assembly GCA_004555425.1 of Bacteroidales bacterium. Taxonomy (GTDB): domain Bacteria; phylum Bacteroidota; class Bacteroidia; order Bacteroidales; family Bacteroidaceae; genus Alloprevotella. Next base: position 42,067 of record SFID01000005.1, on the reverse strand, counting down.
GAATGGTAGGTAAGGTTGGTGATGGGCGACTTGGTGTTGGTGAATTGCAGTCCCTCCACGCCTTTCAGGAAGAAGTCGTAGGGGCGGGCGAAGAGGAATTGCTCGCGATAGGCGGGCATATTGTCGAAGAACAAACGGCTGGTGCGGGGCGAGCCGAGGTTGCCCGTAGTGTTGTACGTGCCCTGGCGGCCTTCGGTGAAGGCATCGTTTTGGAAACCGTGGGGGAAGGTGTCGGGCTCGCATGGCGTAATCTGTGCAAACCGCGGTTCGATGCGCCAGACCTTGAGGCCGATGGGCACATCAACGGTCTGCACGCTGTCCGCGCCTTCATCCCAATGCGAATGCTCGTTATCGTCCGTGCGTACACGCTGGGCCGAAACTGGCGAGGCCGTGGTCACCATCAGGAGAAGGGCCACGGCAGCAAGGGCGGTGCGAAGGAAAAGAATTTTCAGTATGGTCGTTTGTTTCATATCAAGAAGGAAGTAAAGGCCGAGGGGCTCATTTTTTGTTATCGCCAAGAGTATCGTTCTCCATGCCACATTCGGGACACCGACCTGCCTCGTCCAACAGTGCACCGCAATTACCGCAACGGAAATGCGGCGTGTAGAACCGGTGGTGCCGCCAGAAGGCAAACGCCCAATAGGCCAGAAGCAACGGATAACCTATATATATATGTACGCTCAGCGAGAAGACGAGGTAGAGGGCCACGCACATCATCGCCAGTCCCGCCAGATAGGCCAAGATGCCGAAGTCCTCGGGCGCATGGCGCAGGTCCTCAAACGTGGCAATGGCTACGAGCACCATCAGCCAAAGGAAGACGATGAAGAGAGCCAGGATGAGCGGCAGGCCTGGCGTGAAGGGATTCAGCGTGGGGTGGAAGTAGTACTCCACCCACGTTTCGGGCGCAAACCTTTGCATCGTGCCGTAGATGGTTGCCTCGGTGGCCACCGTCAGACAGAGGAGCGTGGGGTAGAAGCTGCGGATATCGTTGAAATGCACAAAGGGGATGCGGCGTTTGCGGGCCAGACGGAGCATCAGCACGAGGGCGGCCACCAGCAGGACGCTGCCGTAGTACACCAAACTGCGGTCGCTGAAATAATAGATGAACTTGGAGATGGGCCGCGAGGGAATGCTGTGGTCCAGGAGCACCTCTTCGCTCACCCATCCTTTGCAGAAGCGGTCGCGCGCCACTTGCACCCATATTTGTTGCTGGCCCAAGGTATCTGCCACATGGTGAATGCCGACCACGGCCACCTCGTCGCCAGCCGCGATGTAGTTCTGCGCTGACGGGTCCGACGTTCGCAGCAGGGACAGTCCCGTGCGCGGGAAATCTTGAAGGAGCATGGTGTCCGTTGCCATGAAGAAATCGTTCTTCCAATAGTGGTGCGTATAGCGAAATTCTATGGAGTCGGGCTCCAGTCCCTTGGTGGCAATCCATCGGTCCTGCGGCGTGCGGTGGCTATAGTCGCAGGAGGGCAATAGACTCAGCACGCCCAACAGCAGGGCGCACAGCAAGAGGATTGTTCTGCCCTTTCGCCCTCTCTGACGCTTGGAAGGGGATGGCGATCTTTGGTCGGAATGGTGTGGCGAAGGATGGGCGGAAGATTTACTACCGACCTGCGGCATCAGCACCTGCATCTCGCAGCGGCGGCAATCAAAGCGCAGGGGAAAACGTTCGCCGTCCGTTGTGCGAAGATAGAGGGGCGATGTCGTGCGAGGGTTTTCCCCTTGCAGGCACATGCCCAAGGCGCGGCGGATGCAGTGGCGGCAGGTCATCAGGATGGCCTCGGTGGGCTGGTCCACCTCGAAGGCGGGCTGGCGGACGCTCCATCCGGCGCGCTCGTGGTGACGGCGTGCGGTGCTATTGGCTATATTATATATATAGGTAAGGGGTTTGTGCGGTTTGCTCTCGGAGGGGGCTGCGCAGGCATCGGTTGTCGTGCCCCACGTGGGCCTTCCCGGTTGCTCGCGAAGGTAGCCTTGTCGTTTCTCTTCCAAGAGTGCGGCCACCACTTCGCGGCGCAGGGCCGCCAGTGTTGACGAGGGAATGAAGCGCTCGCCTTCGGTGGCCACCTCCACGCTTGTTGCCACAAAAGGCGTGTCGCCCAGTTTGCCCAACTGGCGCTGGATGTTGGCCGTCTGCGGCGAGAGGGCGGCTTCGTGGCTCAGCAGAATTTCCGCTTGGGCAGAGCGGCCGTTCATTCCCTCCTCGGTGGCTTGCAGGATATATCCTGCTGCTGTCTCTTTGAGGGTGAGTCGCAGGGGAATGCGGCGTGTGGCCGACGGGCGGCTCAGGAGGCGGTCGAGTGCTTGGTCGTGGTTGCGCCACAACTGCACTCCGCGCCGAATGCCCTCGGGACGGGTGGCCGGAATCACGCGCTGGCCGTCTACGCGATTCACGCGCAACCCTTCCAGGCGTCCCGTGGCAGGATGGAGATAGCACAGCCCATCGCCTGCCACAACGGGAGCGGTCTGTGCCTGGGCATAGCCGATGGTGAATCCCCAAGGGCCGCAATCCTCCACGTTGCCGATGGGTTCGCCCATGGCTTTGGGCGTATCGAATTGGTGGACGGGTTGTGCCAGATGGGCGTGCGGAGGTGTATGGAGAAAGTAGTCGGTGAAGCCGCGGTTGAAGGACTTGCGCACATCGGGCTCGAAGGTGAATGTATGCTGCCCTAGGCTGCTGCGGTGGTAGTCATCGGCGCGTTGTGCCAGCACTTCATCAATGGCGCGGCGATAGGCTGCCGTGACGTTCTTGACATACGCCGCATCCTTCAGTCGGCCCTCGATTTTGAACGACATTACTCCAGCATCCATCATAGCCTCGAGGTCCTCCTTCCTGCACATATCCTTCAGCGAGAGCAGGTGGCGGTTGCTCTCAATGATGCGGCCGTCATCGTCCACGAGGTCGAAAGCCAAGCGGCAGAACTGCGCGCAACAGCCGCGGTTGGCCGAGCGGTCAAACTTATAGGCAGAGGCATAGCAACGCCCGCTGTAACTGACGCACAGGGCTCCGTGCACGAAGGCTTCGATATTGAGAGTGGGCAGGGCTTTGTGTATCTCGCGAATGCGCTCCAGCGAACTCTCGCGCGCCAGAACTACTCGCGTGAATCCCTCGGCCTGTCGCTGGCGTGCGTCTTCCACCCCGCGGTTGTCCATCTGCGTGGAGGCATGAAGGGCAATGGGAGCCAGGCGTCCCTCGGCTTGCAATTCGGGCAGGGCGGCATCTTGCGTGATAAGGGCATCCACGCCTGCCTCGTACAGCTGCTGAATCAACGCGCGCGCCTCCTCCACCTCGCCATCATAGAGAATGGTGTTGAGGGTCACATATACGCGCGCATCGTATATATGAGCAAACGCACACAGGGCCGCAATATCCGCAACGGAATTGCCAGCTGCTGCGCGCGCACCAAACGACGGACCACCGATATATACGGCGTCCGCACCATGGAGGATTGCTTCGCGACCGACCTCAGCATCGCGGGCCGGCGCCAGTAGTTCAATGGGTCTGGACAAGGGGGAAGGATGGATTATGAAACCTAGGGCTTCAGCGTTTTCTACCATTCAAAATAATCGGGCACCTGGCGGCGAAAGGGATGCAGCAGTACGGCTGTTTCGCCTTCGAGCGTATGGCCGCAAGACTCCAGTGCCTGTCGCACCGCAGCGCGCGCCAGTTCGGGATGGTTGTTCTCTTCGCTGAGATGGCACAGCCACACGCGGCGCAACCCGTTCGGGCTATACTGGCGCAAAGCATCGCCTGCGGCACTATTGCACAGGTGGCCGTTCTCGCTGATTATGCGGTGCTTGAGATGCCAAGGGTAAGGGCCGTTCTCCAGCATCTTGGGATCGTAATTGGCCTCAATGATAATGTTCTCGGCCTGCGCCAGATAGCGGCCCATCTCTTCGGTCACCTCGCCCGCATCCGTTATCAGGCACAAGGTATGCTCGCCGAAGCGGATGAGATAGCCGTTGTTGTCGGCACTGTCGTGGGGAACGGCAAAGGGGGTCACGCTAAACGGCCCAATCTCCTGGGTTTCTCCCTGCTGGAGGATGCGCTTTTGCTCCGCCTGCACCTTTTTCGTCACAAAGCGATTGCGCGCAATGCCCTCGTGCACGCCCTGCGAGGTATAGACGGGCAGGTGCAACTCCGTACTCAGCGCTCCGACTGCTTTGACATGGTCCGTATGGTCATGGGTCACCAGAACTCCCAGCACCTGTCCGAACGAAAGTCCGTACGTGCGGAAATGTTTCTTGAACGCACGCAGCGAAAGTCCCAAATCAATGATGAGCCCCTGTCCCCGATACCACAGATAGTAACTATTGCCACTACTGCCACTGCCGAAACTATAGAGTTTTACATCGGGTTGATTCATGGGTAATGATATTTTGGAGGCAAATTTACGACTTTTTGACGGGGCAGGGATGTTCCGAGAAGAGTAAATACTCGTTTCGGCGGGATTTTCAGAAAGAACCTGCCTAGCACAAGCAAGGGTTGGCGCTGCGTTGCATCACGAGGCTGCTTGCGGTTGCTGGTTTCATCCTGGTCCGCACTAATCGCGCAGCGACAGGGCCACGCGGCCGCGGGCCTCGTCGATTTCAATGACCTTCACCTGTACCTGTTGGTGCAGGCGGACTACTTCGTTGGGGTCTTTCACGCGGTGGTTGGCCATGCGACTGATATGGACCAGGCCCTTCACCTTGATACCCATATCTACGAAGCAGCCGAAATTCGTGATGTTCGAGACGATGCCGGGAACGACCATACCCACCTCAAGGTCGGATATGTCGTGCAGGCGGTCGTCAAAGCGGAACTCGCTGGCTGTGCCGCGCGGGTCGCGACCGGGTTTGCCCAGTTCGGCGATGATGTCCGTGAGGGTGGGCATGCCGATGTCGCCTTGGCAATAGCGTTCGAGGGGGATGGCGGCACGGGTGTCGGCCGAGGCTATCAGTTGGCCAACATCGCAGCCTGCGTCCTTTGCCATCTGGCGCACGAGGTCGTAGCACTCGGGGTGAACCGCCGTGTTGTCCAAGGGGTTCTCGGCATCGGGGATGCGGAGGAAGCCTGCACACTGCTCGTAAGCCTTTGCGCCGAGGCGCGGCACGTTGAGCAGTTCGCGGCGCGAGCGGAAGGGGCCGTGTTCGGCGCGATAGTCCACAATGTTTTGGGCCAGCGCAGGACCGAGGCCCGAGACGTAGGTGAGCAACTGGCGGCTGGCCGTGTTGAGATTGACGCCAACGGCGTTCACGCAGTTCTCCACGGTCTGGTCCAGCGAATGCTTGAGGCCCGCGGGGTCCACATCGTGCTGGTATTGGCCCACACCGATGCTCTTGGGGTCAATCTTGACGAGTTCGGCCAGCGGATCGGCCAGTCGGCGGCCAATGCTGACGGCGCCGCGCACCGTCACGTCGTAGTTGGGGAACTCCTCGCGCGCCAGTTTGGAGGCCGAATACACCGACGCGCCGTCCTCGCTGACCAGGAATATCTGCACATCGTCCCAGCCGAGCGAGCGCACCATTTCCTCCGTTTCGCGGCCTGCCGTTCCGCTGCCGATGGCCACGGCCTCAATCCGATACGTGTCCTTCATATCCGAGAGGCGGAAGCAGGCCCGCGCATATTCGTTCTTGGGTGCGTGGGGATAAATCGTGTCGTTGTGGAGGAGGTTGCCCTGGGCGTCAAGGCAAACCACCTTGCAGCCCGTGCGGAATCCTGGGTCAATGCCCATGATGCGCTTCTGGCCCAATGGGGGAGCCAAGAGGAGTTGGCGCAGGTTGTTGGCAAAGACGCGAATGGCCTCTTCGTCGGCCCGCGCCTTGCTCTGGGCGGCAAATTCGGTTTCAATGCTGGGGCGGAGCAGGCGCTTGTAGGCATCGGCCACGGCCATCTGCATTTGGGGAGCGGCAGGCGTACCGCGACGCACGTAGGGACGGGCCAGGCGCTCGAGGCAGCGCTCCTCGTCGTCGGGCGTGATGCTGACGCGCAGGAATCCCTCGGCCTCGCCGCGGCGGATGGCCAGCAGGCGGTGGGAGGTGCATCGGCTCAGTGGCTCGCTCCAGTCGAAATAGTCGCGAAACTTCTCCGCTTCGGCCGCCTTGGCCTTCACCACTTTGGAGGTGATGACGGCGAAACGCTGATAGGTGGTGCGCAGGGCGTTGCGCGTGTCTTCGTTCTCGTTGATGCGCTCGGCCAGGATGTCGCGCGCCCCTTGCAGAGCCGCTTCCTCGTCGGGCACTTCGGCTGTCAGGAAACGGCGGGCGGCGCGCACGGGGTCCTCGTAGGGCTTCGTCTGGAGGAGGTCGGCGAGGGGTTCGAGGCCCAGGCGGCGGGCTGCCTCGGCGCGCGTCTTGCGCTTGGGCTTGAAGGGCAGGTAGATGTCCTCCAGCACAGTGGCGTCCCAGCAATCGGCCAGGCGCGCCTGGAGTTCGGGCGTCATCTTGCCCTGCTCGGTGATGGCGTTGGTGATAAACTCGCGGCGGTGTTGCACCTCAAGGAGGCGTTCGTGCTCGTCCTTGACGGCCGCCACCTGCACCTCGTCCATACCGCCCGTTGCCTCCTTGCGGTAACGGCTGATGAAGGGGATGGTGGCACCGCCTTCCAGAAGCTGGATGGTATTCTCCACCTGCCGCTCGCGCAGGCGAAGATGCTGAGCTATGAGTTTTGTAATCATTGTTTCCAAATTTTTGAGCCGCGTTTCCAACTCTTTCAAGCCGATTGCCACTGTTTCAAGCGCTTGAAACAGTTGTTTCAGGCGTATGAAACAGTTGTTTCAAGCGTATGAAACAGTTGTTTCAAGCGTATGAAACAGTGGAACTGTCGGGAATTGCAATGAAAATGCGGCTTCTTGTGGTTGATTTCTAGGGTGTTAGTTGCTCGTGTTTCCTAGGTTGAAATGCTGCAAGCGATTGCTGCGCCCTGTGCCACGTGCTGCTTGCCCCCTCTGGGGCACGCCAGACAGCACCCTTGGCCTGCAAATCGCGTCTGGGTAGTTCCCTCTTTCGGGGCGACCGAATACAAAGGGAGAACCTACTTCTTCAGGCAGAAATATTTCCAGAGCGGGGCCGCCATAAGGGCTTGGCGGATTTCGCCGCGCTCCAGCAGACCGCGCACGTCGTCCTCCGTGAGCAGATGCACCACAATGTCCTCCGTGGGTTCCAGGTGACGCTCGCCGCCAAACTCCACATCGGTGGCCAGGAAGGTATGGCTGAGGTTGGTCATGGCCGAGGTGTTGGGCGAGAGGGTGATGAAGTGCTCCCAGTTGCCGCCCACATAGCCCGTTTCCTCATATAGTTCGCGCTGGGCAGCCGCCAGCGGATTGGGGTCGGTGGGGTCGATGACGCCTGCCACGAGTTCAAAACTGGTCTCGCCGCGCCCGTGGCGATATTGGCGAATCATGATGAACTGTCCCTCCTTGTCGCGGGCGATGATATTCACCCAGTCGGGATATTCCAGGACGTAGTATTCGGGGTTCTCCGCGCCGTTGGGCAGGCGCACATGGTCGCGGCGTGCCGTCAGCCACGGACGGCGGAAGAGGTATTCGCTGTCAATCACCTCCCAAGGTTGGGGGTCGTTCTTCAAGTCTATCATACGGATTTATAGTAAGGGGACAAAAAAAATCAAGGAGCGCGCACAAAGGGCCACGCTCTCGCCAACAAAAGTACAATTCTTGGGGGAGGCAGCAAACGGTTCTTGCGGTTTTTTACGCCTTTCGGCCTTTCCGCTGGGCCAGAATGGGGTGCGGCAGGGCTGAATTGTCCTCCGCGCCAGTGGGTTTCTCGCAAATTTTCCCTACATTTGCGAGCGGATAATAATTGCCGCTTCTCTCTCACACCCGAAAAACACAAGACTCGTGCTTACCATCGTTCTGATTACCCTCTTGGGCATCGCCCTTGGCTATGTGCTGCGCCGCCATCGCTGGTTGCAGCGCGTAGAAATGACGATTATGCTCACGATATTCGTTATGCTGTTTGTACTGGGACTGACTGTGGGAGGCAACGAATATGTGGTTGAGAACTTGCCATCGTTGGGCGGGCTGGCGGCACTGATAGCCTTGGTCGCTATGACGGGAAGTGCGGTGCTGGTGAGCCTGGTGTATCATTTCTTTTTCAAGGAGCGAGGAGGCGGTAGGGGCGATGAGTAGTGTGCTTGTGCTTGTGGTATTTCTGCTGGGCTGTTTGGCGGGGCATTATTGGGGCGATGGCGGCGTAGGTGATTCTTCCATATATATATTGTATGCCCTGATGTTTCAGGTGGGCATCAGCATCGGTTGCAGCGACAACCTGCGGCAGATTGTGCGCCTGTTTCGGCCGCGGATGCTGCTCATTCCCCTGAGCACCATTCTGGGCAGTTTGCTCTTCTCGGCACTCGTGAGTTTCTGCATTGCCGAATGGGGACTGATGGACTGCCTTGCCGTGGGCAGCGGTATGGGGTACTATTCGCTGTCGTCCATCCTGATAGCCGAACTGAAGGCCGATACGCTCGGCGAACAGTTGGCCACGCAACTGGCCACGATAGCCCTGCTCGCCAATATCTTGCGCGAACTCGCAGCCGTGACCCTCGCGCCCCTCTTCCGCCGTCTGTTCGGCCCGTTTGGCCCAATCGGTGCAGCGGGCGTGACGTCCATCGACGTGGCCCTGCCCAGCATTGCCCGTGTGAGTGGGCGCGAGATGATTCCCGTGGCCCTCTTTCATGGCTTCCTCATTGACCTGAGCGTCCCCTTCCTCGTCCCGCTGTTTTGCTGACGGGCCGCGCACTTTTCTTGCAGGTATAAAAAAAGGGAGATAACCCACACGCGGGGCTATCTCCCTTTCCGTATATATTATCTCCCTTTCCTTATATATATAAAAGGTATGGGAAGTGACGGCGCGCCCTAGTTAACCACCAACTGGGGGAAGTATTCGCGCAGGATGCCTTCGGCACGCGCCAACTGCTCGGGCGTGTTCTCGCGCGTGTCGGGCAACTGATAGGCGATGCCCATGGCCTCGTATTTGTGTACGCCGAGGCGGTGGTAGGGCAGGAGTTCCACGCGCTGTATCTGCTTGTAGTCGCGGAAATGTTCGCCCAGCGCGCGCATATCTGCCTCATAGTCGCTCAGGCCGGGCACCAGCACGTAGCGCAACCAAAAGGGGTGGTCGTGCGCTTCGAGCCAGGCGGCCGTGCGAAGGGTCTGCTCGTTCGAGCGTCCCGTGATGTGGCGGTGGCGCTCGTCGTTGAACTCCTTCACATCAAGGAGCACGAGGTCGCAGAGGCCGAGCAGTTCCTCCACGTGCTCGTTCCACACCGTCCCGTTGCTGTCGAGGCACGTGTGGATGCCCGCTTCCTTCAACCTTCGGAAGAGGGGGATGAGCGCTTCGGCCTGCACGGTGGGCTCGCCACCCGAGAAGGTGATGCCGCCACGCTTGCCGAAGAAGGGTTTCATACTGATGGCCTGTTCAAGGATATAGTCGGGGTCGGTCAATTTGCTATCGCCGACAGCGTCAATCGTATCGGGGTTGGCACAATACAGACAGCGGAAGGGGCAGCCCTGCGTGAAGACCACGTAGCGCAGTCCCGGGCCGTCGAAGGTGCCCATCGATTCGTAGGAGTGTACGCGAATGTGCTTGGAGGTAGGCATAAGGTTTCTGGAATAGGTGTCGTTCTTGTTCGAAATCAAAAGTTGGCAATGCGGAAACAAAAGTTGGCAATGCGAAAACAAAAGTTGGCAGTTCGGAAACAAAAGTTGGAAACTGGCAGTCGGTCTCCCGAAGGCGGATGCCCCACGGAGGAGAAACGGACAATCAGTTTCCAACTTTCATATTAGGATGCGCTTCTCATCACAGAGTTTAGAAACTCTGGTGGAAGGAGCGGCTGATTACTTCGAGCTGATGCTCGCGGCTCAACTTGATGAAGTTGACAGCGTAGCCACTGACGCGGATGGTCAACTGCGGATATTTCTCGGGATGCTCCATAGCATCTTCCAGCATCTCGCGGTTGAGCACGTTCACATTGAGGTGGTGTGCGCCCTTGGTGAAATAGCCGTCCATCATTGTCACGAGGTTTTCTATGCGCTCCTCATCCGTGGGGCCGAGCGACTTGGGCACGATGGAGAAGGTGTTGGAGATGCCGTCCTGCGAATCGCGATAGCGCAGCTTGGCTACGCTGGAGAGAGAAGCAATGGCTCCGCTCTTGTCGCGGCCGTGCATGGGGTTGGCGCCGGGAGCGAAGGCTACGCCCTTCTCGCGGCCATCGGGAGTTGCACCTGTCTTCTTGCCGTACATCACGTTGGAAGTGATGGTCAGGAGCGAGAGCGTGGGGCGCGCGTTCTTGTAGACGGGCAATTTCTTGAGCTCTTCGCTGAAGTAGTAAACGAGGTCTACGCCCAGGTGGTCCACACGGTCGTCGTTGTTGCCGAAGCAGGGGAATTCGCCCTCGATGTCGAAGCCCTCGGTCAGGCCGATTTCGTTGCGCTTGGCCGTCACCTTGGCATTCTTGATGGCCGAGAGGGAGTCGATGGCGATAGAAAGGCCAGCCACACCATAGGCCAGGTTGATGCGCGGGTCGGTATCGATGAAGGCCATCTGAGCCTTTTCGTAGTAATACTTATCGTGCATGTAGTGGATGATATTCATGGCCTCGTTGTAGACACGAGCGATTTCCTTGAGCACCATCTTGTAGTTGTGCATGACTTCTTCGAAGTTGAGCACATCGCTCTGGAGCACGGGGATGCCTTCTACCATCACCGTTCCCGTATTCTCGCAGCGGCCACCGTTGATGGCGAGCAACAGGGCCTTGGCCAGGTTGCAACGTGCGCCGAAGAACTGAATCTGGCGACCGATGTCCTGATAGCTCACGCAGCATGCGATTCCGTAGTCGTCGCTACCGCGAACTTCGCGCATAAGGGTGTCGTTCTCGTACTGGATAGAGCTGGTGTCCACGCTGACCTTGGCGCAGAAATTCTTGAAACCTTCGGGCAGCTCGGGGCTCCACAGAACCGTGAGGTTGGGCTCGGGCGAAGGACCGAGGTTGTACAGCGTCTGGAGGAAGCGGAAGGAGGTCTTCGTCACCTTCGTGCGACCATCGTTGAAGCGGCCGCCGATGGATTCAGTCACCCAAGTGGGGTCGCCGGCAAAGATGTCGTTGTAGGATCCCATACGCAGGTGGCGTACCATGCGGAGTTTGATAACGAACTGGTCGATGAGTTCCTGTGCAAAGGTTTCGTCGATGAGTCCGTGCTTGAGGTCGTGCTCAATGTAGATATCCAGGAAGCTGGAAACATTGCCCAGCGACATGGCTGCGCCGTCCTGTTCCTTCACAGCGGCGAGGTAGGCCATGTACACCCACTGCACGGCTTCCTGTGCGGTGTATGCGGGGCGGCCGAGTTCAAGGCCGTAGTATTCGCCCATCACCTTGATGTCCTTGAGAGCCTTGATTTGCTCGGCCACTTCTTCGCGCAGACGAATGCGAGCGTCGGTCATCGGACCCGTCAGGCCCTTGAGGTCGGCCGTCTTGGCTTCGATGAGGCGGTCAATGCCGTAGAGGGCCAGGCGGCGGTAGTCGCCGATGATGCGGCCGCGGGCATAGTTGTCGGGCAAACCCGTGAGGAAACCGAGCGAGCGGAAGCGACGGATTTCTTCGGTATAAACGTCAAACACACCGTCGTTGTGGGTCTTGCGGTAGTGGGTGAAGATGTCCTTCACGCGGGGATTCACTTCCTTGCCGTTTTCGGCGCAAGCCTTCTCAACCACCTTGATACCACCGAAGGGCTTGATGGCGCGGCGGAGGAGTTCATCGGTTTGCAGACCAACGATGAGTTCGTTCTCCTTGTCAATATAGCCAGCCTTGTGCGAGGTGATGGTCGAAACGGTATCGGGGTCGAAGGAGCGAACACCGCCGTTGGCGCGTTCTTCTTCGAGTGCCTGGAGGCAGATATTCCATATCTTGGTAGTGCGCTGCGTGGGGCCAACGAGGAATGAGGCATCGCCTTCATAGGAGGTCAGGTTGCGGTGAACGAAGTCGGTCACATTGATGCCCGAGGTCCAAGGGCCTTCGATGAATTGTGTTTTCAGTTCCATTGGTTTGTTGGTCTTAAAAAGGTTATACGTTCGATTTTTGTTTTTCTCGTTTACACCGCAAAGATACAATTTTCTATTTAATTGAAAAATAGGGAGTTTTGCCTTCTCTATATAGCAAAACCGACTACAAAATCGGAAGAATCGTCCACAGAGCCCTATTTATAGGGGTTTTAGAAAGCGTTACGCTTCTCTGCCGCCGCGCCTTCGTTCTCGGATTTTATATCATTTTAAGATTTGAGGGCGCATTTTGGGTGTAAATTTCTTATTTATTAAGAAATAAAGGGAGCTTTGTGCACAGGAATCCGAAAGATGTGCAAGAATTTTTGGCAACTGAGTTTTGCAGAAGGGGGCTGGAATTGGGATTTGGAAATTTGGAATGAGGGATGAGAAATGAGGAATTTGGAATGAGGGATTTGTGATCATTGAAAATGCAATGTATCGCACGTTGCTTGTAATGTGTGGCTCAGCCGAAATGCTACTCAATGATGGTAGGCCCTATAAAATTGCTTGCGATGGATTTTTGTCTATCGTGCCGAGATTTTTGTTTTACATGAAGGAGCGTAGGGATACGTGACCGAATGAAAAACAAAAAGATACGGTGCGAGAGGCGGAAAGACATCCAAGCCAAATAGAAACACCAACCATCCTTTGAAACTAATTTATTAAACCTACCTTAAGGTGTATAGGTCATCTTGCGTGGTCATCTGGCCATACAATGTCTGAGTGGGACAAACTGCTTTGTGCCTTCCCTATATACGAAAACGTACCGCACGCCTTCAAGCAGCGTGCGGTACGTTTCAACGAGCCAGAAGCCCCTTATCCTTTCTTGAAAGGCTTGCGGAAATCACAGCCTTCGCGCCAGCGTGAGCAGCCATAGGCCGTGTGGCCCTTGATGACCTTGCCCTGGCCGCAGACGGGGCAGGTACTGCCTGCGCGGATTATTTTGCGCTTGGGTTTTTCGGCTTCGACGGTTTGCGAGGCGGCGCGCGCTTTCTCCAGCACGGGCGGGAGGTTTTGCGATTGGGCTGTGGGCGAGATGCTGACGCGGCGCTGGCTGTTGTCGCTCAGCACTTGGCGTACGATGTCGTTGACCATTTGCTTGAGTTCATCAACAAACTGCTTTGCGCTGTACTCGCCGTGGTCAATCAGGCGCAGTTTCCGTTCCCAGCGTCCTGTCAGTTCCGCGCTCTTGAGCAGTTCTTCGTGGATGAGTTCGATGAGTTCGATGCCCGTGGTCGTGGCGTAGAGTGATTTGCGCTGTCGGCGGATGTAGCCGCGGCGGAAGAGGGTTTCGATGATGGCTGCGCGGGTGGAGGGGCGGCCGATGCCGTTGGCCTTGAGTGCATCGCGCAGTTCTTCGTCCTCCACCATGCGTCCTGCTGTTTCCATGGCGCGCAGGAGGGTGGCCTCGGTGTAGGGTTTGGGCGGTTGGGTGAACTTTTGCGCCAGTTCGGGCGTGTGCGGTCCGCTCTCCCCCTTGACGAACTCGGGCAGCACGCGCTCCTCGTTGCCTTCGGCCTTTTCCTCCTCTGCCTGCTGGGTGTTGAGGAAGACATTGCGCCAGCCAGGTTCGAGGATTTGCTTGCCCGTGGCCTTGAATGCAATCTCGGCTGCCTCGCCCAGGACGGTGGTTGTGGCAAACTTGCAGTCGGGATAGAAGATGGCGATGAAGCGGCGCGTCAGCAGATCATAGACATTGCGCTCCATGTCTGTCATAGCGGCAGGGGCGACCCCCGTGGGGATGATGGCGTGGTGGTCCGTCACCTTCGTGTTGTCGAACACCTTCTTGCGCTTCAGCAACTTGGCACCGCGCAGGGGCTGCAAGAGATCGCCGTAGATGCCTGCAATACCGTTGAGGATGCCCGCGCACTTGGGGTAGATGTCGTCTGTGAGGTAGGTGGTGTCCACGCGGGGATAGGTGGTGTATTTCTTCTCGTAGAGGCTCTGGATGAGGCCCAGGGTCTGGTCGGCCGAGTAGCCGAATTTCTTGTTACACTCCACCTGAAGGGCCGTCAGGTCGAAGAGGCGCGGTGGTGCTTCGTTGCCGTTCTTGCGTGCGACGTCGGTCACTGTGAACGGCGCGTCCTTCACCCGCTCAAGGGCTTCGCGGCCCTCCTCTTCGGTGGCAAATGCCATGCGTCGGTCGGTCGTGGCGTTGCCTTCGGTGTTGGCATTCTCGGTGTCCGTCTGTTTGCCTGTGGGCTGTGCGGTAAAGACCACCTCTCGGTATCGGGTGGTCAGCACCCAGTAGGGCTCGGGGCGGAAGTTCTCAATCTCCTGTCCGCGGCGCACCACAAGGGCCAGCGTAGGCGTTTGCACGCGGCCGATGCTCAGGGGCGGCACGCCTCGGCCGGGGTTGCCATATTTGAGGGTGTAGAGGCGGGTGGCGTTCATGCCGAGCAGCCAGTCGCCGATGGCGCGGCAGAGGCCCGCTTCGTACATGCCTTGGTAGTTGTCCTGCGGCAGTAGGTTGGCAAAACCCTCGCGGATGCTCTCCTCGGTGAGCGACGACACCCAGAGGCGCATGACGGGACACCGTACGCCCGCCTTCTGCATCACCCATCGCTGGATGAGTTCGCCTTCCTGCCCAGCATCGCCGCAGTTCACGATATAGTCGGCACTCGCCATCAGTCGCTCGATGACGGCAAACTGACGCTGGATGCCCTTGTCGTCCTTCAGGCGGATGCCAAAGCGTGGCGGAATCATGGGCAACTGGCCCAAGGACCACCGCTTCCATTCGGGGAGGTAGTCTTCGGGATATTTCAGTTCGCACAGGTGGCCAAAGGTCCACGTCACCTGGTAACCGTTGCCTTCGTAGTAGCCCTCGTGGCGACTCGTGGCGCCCAACACGCGGGCGATGTCCGCACCCATCGAGGGTTTCTCGGCAATACAAACTATCATAGTGGGGAGTATGTTCAGTTCGGAAATTATTCGTAAAAATCAAAAGGGCAGGCTAAATCGCCCCGTGCGTTTGTCAAACTGCAAACCTTGGGCGGCAAAGAAATCAGCCAGCCTGCCGCTGTCCATGAGTTGCCTGGCATCTCCCTCCACAAGGCCCTCGCGAGCAAGCAACCATAGGCGGTCCACGGTCTGGAAGGCCAGTTCAAGGTCGTGCGTGCTGAGGAGGATGGTCTTGTTGTGCTCGTGGGCCAGGCGGTGGAGGAGTTGCATCAGTTCAGCCTTTGCGGCAAAATCGAGGAAGGCGGTGGGCTCGTCCAGGAGAATAATCTGCGTGTCCTGCGCCAAGGCTTTGGCAATCATCACACGCTGCCGCTCGCCATCGCTCAGGCTGTCTATCGTGCGGTGGGCAAAATCGGTGGTTCGCGTGAGGGCCATCGCCTCTTCCACGCGCTTATGGTCGGCCGCACTCAGCCGTCCCGACAGGCCCGTATAGGGCATTCGGCCCGCCTCCACCACATCGCGCACCCGCAGATGCGGCACATCCATGCGCCCCGTCAGCACAATGCCAATGCGGCGCGCCAACTCGCGCGGCGTATATATATATAAGGAGTGGCCGTTGAGCAGTACGTCGCCCTCCAGCGCAGGCAGCAACGCCGCCAACGTGCGCAGCAGTGTGCTCTTTCCCGCTCCGTTGGCACCCACCAAGGCGGTCAGTGTGGCCGCGGGCAAGGAGGCGTTGAGGCCGCGGCAGAGCGGTTGCCCCTGCCGATGGCTGCGATGGCCGATGGCGAGCTGTTGGATTTGGAGTAGGTGATTCATGGCTGTGCAAAAGTAAGAAAATGGCCTTGCATAGCAAAGCGAATGTGGGGGGAATTGCAGCCGGTTGCCTTGCTCCCAGATGCCTTGATCGCTTCGCAACCTTAGATACAATGGTGGCTTCGCGGCCTGATTTCTGAGGCTCAGCGGACGCCCGCGGTTTCCGTTTTTAATGCTCCTCTTGATACCTTGTTTCTCCAAAACCTGAGACGCGTCCGCTCGCGCAAATAAAAAATTACGGAGCACGCCGATTTGTTGGTATGCTCCGTAATTTTTGTTAGGTTTGAGAAGGAAAGCGGATTAGTGCTCCTTGTAGTTGAGAACTTTGAGGTTGGTGATGGTTCCGTTGAACTGGCCTGCCTTTGCTAGGGGGAAGACGAGTGTGCGCTGGTAGTGCATCTGGTCTTTGGGCTGGTAGATGACGGGCGTCGAAGTATAGGCGTTTTCCACCTGGAAGTTGACCTTGTCGCTGGGCTTCACCACATAGACAGTCAGTGCGCCGAGGGTTTCGCGGTGATGTCCGTTGACGTAGAGAACGGTGGCCTTGTTGTCGCCTTCGAAGGAGAGGTTCACCTTCTCGCCCTTGGGCACGCGATAGTTGAACTGGTTGAGATAGCCTTCGCGCTCGAAAGCCAAACGTCCCGTCTGGGGGTCGGCCAGATACACCTTAGCATGGTCGGATTCAAAGAGCACATCGCCCTTCTTGGCATCGGCATTAAGGGTGAGGTCAAACTTGACCGTATAGCCATAGCCCACTTCCGGAATTTCGAGGGTGCTGCCAGGCTTCACCTCTGCCTGTGCAAGGATTTCCTGTCGGCCTTTGCCGTATCGGCCCAGTTCGTTGACAGTGGGCGCCTCGGAGAGAGCGGTGCGCCGCTTGTTGAATTCTGCATAGGGGAGACTGACCTTGTTGGCATTCCAGCACTTCACGGCGAGCGTTTGCATAGCGGGGAATACGCGATGATGGATGTCCTTCACCGTGATGCCGTTGCCGGCGTGGTCGTTCCAGACAGCAAACATACCGCCAATGATGGCGGGGTCGTCGTCCTCGAACTTCACGCCGCCCACCTGTGCTGGCGACCAATGCTCGTAAAGGTACTGGCAGTTGAGGTAGTCGTAGTAGTAACCTGCGGCGGGCACGATATATACGTAGCCGTCGGGGATGCTCACGAGTTTGTATCCCTGCTTCTTCATCTCAACGGGGTTGGCATAGCCATTGTACCAAATGTCCATGATGACGTTTTCGCTCTTGACGGGCGTATCGCCATTGGCATGGGTCAGCGCGCCCCAGCAGACGGCCTGCTTTCCGTAGCTTTCAACGAGGCGGATATAGTGGTCGGTGAAGGCGCGGAATTTTTCCACAACTTCTTTCTTGGCATTGCTATACTCGTCCGTACCGATGTGAACGCGCTTGCCGCGGAACACAGGGTTCTTGCCTTCGAGGTATTCCTTGAAGAGACCGTCTACAAACTTCATTGTCTCGGGGTTGAAAAGGTCGAGGTGGTCCATGCCGTACTCCTTGCTGCCTATTTCGGGCTTGTATTGCGTGAAAGCCAAGGAGTGTGCCGGCACGTCAATCTCGGGGATAATCTCCACGCCGCACGAATCGGCCAGCTGTTGCAGAGCGATAAACTCGGCCTTGGTGTAGGAGCCATCTTTGGCGGTCAGACCAGGATAGGTGTCGCATTCCAGGCGGAAGGCAGCCTGCGTCTTGTTCCAGTCTTCATCGAAATATTTCTTGAATCCGTTGTCGTTGAGGTGAATCTGGAGTGTGTTCATTTTATAATAGGACATCACCTTGACGAGGTTGCGCAGATAGGCCATGGGAATATATTTGCGGCCACAATCTATCATGAAGCCGCGCAGCTCATAGCGAGGTTTGTCCTCGGCTATGCCGCAGGGGAGGGAGCGGTCGGCACTCTGCTCGGTCAACTGGAGAAGCGTCTGTGCGCCCCATGCGAGGCCGCGAAGGGCAGAAGCTTCTACCTGAATCTGTTGGCCGATTTGGAGTTTGTAGGTTTCTTCGCCTTTCACTTGTTTGTTCACAGCGAAAACGAAGTCGCCAGCCTTTGCCTTTCCTTTGGCAATGGTGAGTTCCTGGCCCGTTAGGGCGCGATAGTCTTCCACGAAGCGGTCAACCACCGGGCCAAGCACTTTGACATTGCCCTTCAGAATGACACGCCCGCTGGGCACAACACGTCCCTCGGCTCCTTGCCAACTGGTCAGCTCGGGAGTGACGAAGGGCTTCTCATTGACTTGCGCCTGCATAGAGGCTGCCGAAAAACACAGTAGCGCAACTGGTAGACAGAGACGCAACGTCCAGCTGCGGCTCGTTCGGATAAAACTTCTTAGGTTCATGCGATATAAAAGGATTTGATTGGTTTTCGTATTAGATATTACAAACAGCCGAGGATGCCGACAGCATTCAGACAATCCTGCTCGAGGCGCCTGTCCCCTGCGGCCATAAGGCTGTTTGCAAATGTACAATATTTAGTTTGTTCGGACAAATCTTCCACAATCAGAATGACTATTGGTACATGGAAAATGTAAAAGCTGAACTTTCAAGATAGAAGTGCAATTATTTCGTCCCCTCCCTCGTCTTCGGAGCGTAGCGGAGAAGGCGAGGGAGGGGACGAAATGCGATAGAGTTTACAGGCAATACAAAAAAATAAAGGGGAAGCCACTGCCTCCCCAAAGGATTAGTTAATTTTGTATTGCATATGTACAAACATCTAACCCGTGAGCAAAGATACGCAATCTATCTGGGACTACAAAAACACGAAACGAATAAGGCCATTGCTCAGGCAATAAAGGTATCAGAATCAACTGTCAGCCGCGAAATCAAGCGTAATTCAACCAAGAACGGCAAATACGTTTGGATACAGGCCGACGAGCGCGCCAAACGTAAAAAATGTCGCGCTCCAGGTAATCGCGCTGTCAAACCAGAAGTGCGTTGGCAGGTAGAGCAGCTGATCAAGGATGAGCAGTGGTCTCCCAAACAGATAGCTGGCGTATTGGCAAAGGATGGCATACGCATATCCCACGAAACTATCTATAAGTTCATACGTGAGGATGAGACGGGAGAACTTGCACGACACTGCCGCCACAAGATGAAATATAAGCGAAAAGCCAGGAAAAGAAAGGAAACGAAGGCTACCAACATACGCAACCGCGTCAGCATCCATGAACGGCCAGCAGAAGCTGACGGCAAACGCTTTGGAGACTGGGAAATGGACCTCATCGTGGACAAGGACAACCATGCCATACTGACCATGATAGAGAGGAGCACCAACTTCCTGCTCATGTCAAAACTCAAATATGGAAAGAAAGCTATGCCGTTGGCCAAAACCGTGTGGAAGCTGCTACTGCCATATAAAGGAGATAAGTTACTGACCATAACAACCGACAACGGAAGCGAATTTGCCGAGCATGAATGGATTAGCAAACACCTTGGGGGAGTGCCCGTCTATTTCACGGATTCATACTCATCATGGCAAAAAGGAGCCGTCGAAAACACAAATAAACTCATAAGACAGTATATACCGAAAGGCACTAACATCAATACCATTACAGACTCACTTATTACCAAAATCCAAAAGAAAATCAATAGAAGACCAAGAGAAAAACTCAATTTCTCAACCCCAGTGAAGGAATTCTTCAAACATTATTCTTAATATTGCACTTGTTTGTTGACTCTATAGAAAATGTAAAAGCACTGAAAAATCTTAGATTTTTAGGAAAATATTTTGTGCGTATTAAAAAAAGTACTACCTTTGCACTCGCAAAACAGAAAGGACATGCACTCTTAGCTCAGTTGGTAGAGCAACTGACTCTTAATCAGTGGGTCCAGGGTTCGAACCCCTGAGAGTGTACTCCTGTTTCCGATGATTCTGTATTGCAGTTTGCACTCTTAGCTCAGTTGGTAGAGCAACTGACTCTTAATCAGTGGGTCCAGGGTTCGAACCCCTGAGAGTGTACTTCTTGATAAACGAAAATCCGTAGGTTGATTCTTTTTCAAACCTACGGATTTTTTTCCATATATGCTTGCTGGGGAACTGGGAATGCTTGCTGGGGAATTGGGAATGGTTGCTGGGGAATTGGGAATGGTTGCTGGGGAATTGGAAATGGCGGCGGTGTAAATTTTGGTCTTCCTTCAGTTGTTTCTTTGGCTCTGCATTGAAAAGGAAAAGGGCTGCGCCATTGTGGTGCAGCCCTTGATGTATTCAGAATGTTTGGTTTGGTTATTTCTCGTGGTAACCCTTGGCGTTGTAGCCGTAGCCATAGCCATAGCTGTAGCCATATCCGTAGCCATAACCATAGCGGTAGCGGCCATATTTGCCGGAGATGTATTTCGTGCCGTTGAGGAGAATACAGAGTTGGTTGTATTTCTTCTCGTGGTAGAGTTCTTCTACATCCTTCAGGACGCGGCGGTCCATCAGTCCGGCTCGTACGACGAAGACAGTCACGTCGGCGTGTTCCTTCACGATACCTGCATCGGCTACAATCTCAATGGGCGGACAGTCAAGGATGATTAGGTCGTACTGTTCGCGTACTATGTTCATCATCAGCTTGAAGCGGTCGCTTTGCAGGAGTTCGGTGGGGTTGGGAGGCACTATGCCGGCGGGCAGCACGTCGCAACCAGCGTAGAAGGCGTCCTTGACGATAAGCGATTCAAGGTCGTTGTCCATTCCGCTGAGGAAGGAGCTAAGTCCTTCTTTGCGTTTCTCTATCATTGTGCTCAATGAGAAGTGGCGAACGTCGCAGTCGATGAGCAGGACGCGCTTGCCGCTGATGGCGTAGGTAGTACCGAGGTTTGCAGTAATGAAGGATTTACCCGAACCAGGGTTGAAGGAGGTTAGCATTATCACCTTCTTGTTCTTCTCGGCACCGATGAAATACGTAAGTTTCGTACGCAGAAGGCGGAAGGACTCGTTGATGATGTTCTTGTTGCCTTCCGAAACCACCACTTTGCGATCTTCGTCATTTTTCTTCTGCCACCAGTGGCGTCGTTTTGCAATATTGGGGATTTCTCCTACCAGCGGCACATCAATTACTTCGAGGTCCTTGCGTCCACGAACGGCATGGTCGAGTATCTCGCGCAGGTAGAGTAGGGCAGCGGGGATGGCCAGACCGATGACGAGGGCAATCAGCAGAATCTTGTTGCGCTGGGGCGATGTGGGGAGGTTGCTACCGATGGGCGGTTGGATGATGCTGGAATTCCAGGCAGTATAGGTGCGCGAGAGTTCGTTTTCCTCGCGTTTTTGCAGGAGGAAGATGTACAGGGCTTCCTTCACCTTTTGCTGGCGTTCCACGGACTGGAGTGCTTTCACCTGTCCTGGTTTCGAGGCGATGTTGCCCGTAATCTGTCGCTCGCTGGCTTCGATGCCGGCAATCTGACGGCGGAGCTGTTCGGCCAGATTGTCAATGGAGCGAATGATGGCGGTGCGCTGCGAGGAGAGTCGGCGGTCTATGTCGCGAATGGCTGGATTGCTTTCTGTGCTGTTTTCCACATAGCTCATACGTTCGAGCAGCAGGTTGTTGTACTGCGTAATCATGGCATCCACTCCGCCAGTTGACAGACCTACGTTGGCAGGCAGCAGTTGGTCCTTCTTGCTGTTGTCTGTGAGGTATTCGCGCAGGTAGTTGGTCATTGAGAGCTGGTTGTTGAGTTCCAGCAGGCGGCTGTAGTTGTTTGAACTCTGCGACATATCCTTGGCGAGCGAGGCCGCCACATCGGGCATGAGGTTTTCGCTCTTGTAGTCTGCAATGCTGGCGTCCACATCTCCCAGTTCCTGGGTGAGGGTTTCGAGGCGTTCGGTGATAAACTTGTTGGTGCTTTCGGCAACGCGGTTCTTCTCCTTGATCCAGTTTTCGTTGTACACATCCACCAGTGTGAGGAGTATGTCGCTGGCACGTTCGGGGCACTCGTCGGTCATACTCAGGTTGAGCACGGAGCTTTCCTTGTCGTTGAGTGCCACGCCGAGGCGTCCCGAATAGAGAGCTGTGATACTTTCGACGGGGTATTTGTGGACGAAGATTTCCTGGCCGATAAACTCTTTCGACCAAGAAGGCGTGCGCTTGATGCCTAGTTTGCCGGCGGGAGTTTGTACCATACCGCCGTCCACGGCAACCGTGATGGATTTGTTGTGCTCTCCTTGCGTGGTGACGAAGTCCGACAGAACGGCCTTGCCATCGCGGGTGAGCATCAGTTTGAAGCTAAAGGAGAGATTTCCGGGCAGTGGGGCCGGTGTTTCAATGCTCACAGGGGCTTCGTTGTAGAGGGGGATGTTGTGCAGACCGTTGGCCACCTCCATTTGCAGGTCAAGGCCCAGTCTCTTCACCACCTTATTCATCATGACGGGGGCACTCAGGGTGAGCATCTCGTTGTTGATGTTCGACGTCGACTGCATAATCCCTAAATCCTTGAATTCGGAGAGTGTGCTAGTGTTCTTCGTATCGTCGTTTTTAATCAGCAGCTGCGTGTTGCGCATATATATAGGCGTGGTCTGCATGACATAATATAAGGCCAGTGCCACGGTGATGATGGCAGAAGCTACGAAATAGTACCAGTGCGACAGGAACAACAAACCAATTTGTTCAAGGTCAAAACTTTCCTCTTGCGTCTTTCTAGGTGTTTCTTGATTCATGATGCGTGTGTGTAATGTCAAAAGGGGGGTGGGCGTTTTTGTGAGGCTGTTCGTTCAATTTTCTCGGCCTCGGTAAACCTGTATATGCTCTTTATCTTGCAAATATAGGAAATACTAACAATATGGGCTTGAGTTTTTGTAAGTTTTTCTGTTTTGCCCCGTTTTTTTACTTTTTTACCCTGTTTTTGAGTGTGTTTGAGGGGGGCGTAGTTCGTTTTTCT
This sequence comes from Bacteroidales bacterium, assembly GCA_004555425.1. GTDB lineage: Bacteria > Bacteroidota > Bacteroidia > Bacteroidales > Bacteroidaceae > Alloprevotella. The sequence goes on along the minus strand of SFID01000005.1, from coordinate 19,437 downwards.
GTTTTTTTATAATGCGAACAAACTCCTTTCCCATGCAACTAATCTGGTCGAAAATTTGTTGGCAAAGGAGGTGGTTCGGCACGCCTCGGAGGAACAATTCGCCCTGGGTTTGTTGCAGGCTGCTCCTTTCAAGGCGTACTTTCCACGCTGAACGCCATACGGGCCTGTGATATTTCGATTTCTATTGGGAGCTTCCTACACTGTAGGTAGGTTCTATAAATTAGTTTCAATGGAAGGTAGATATTCTATTTAACTTGGATGCCTTTCCACCTCTCGCACCGTATCTTATTGTTTCATTCGGTCACGTAGCCCGCTACGCTCCCTCACGAAAAGCAAAATCCTACGCCACGATAGCCGAAAACTCATCGCAAGCTAATTTATAGAACCTACCTGTACTAATTTATAGAACCTACCTTAAAAAAAATGCAGGGTTGAAAATAAATATCTTTTAACTTTTCGACTCTCTGTATCGTCAATTCGCGCACCAACTTGGCCCGAAAAATTTTCGCAAAAGCAAGTAGAATTTTCTCTTCGGCATGTAAAATTTTCTACATGCTTTGTAAAACAATGGTTTTTTTGGGCATTTTCGCATGAAAAAAGAGGAGAGAACCCTTTGTCTGTGGGCTCTCTCCTCTTCGCTAGTACAAAGATAATACATTTTTCCTCGAAATCCAAACCTCTTTAACATATCGCAACAGTTTGCGAAATGTTAAAAGACGAGTTTTGCACAACCTAGGGCTCGCGATGTATTATATTACGAGGCCGGGGTTGCTGCGCGCCAACGGTCGCTACGCGCCAACGGTCGCAGCCGCTCCCTGGTTTCAACGGAAGCCTGCGGCTTCCTAGTTTCAGGGAATCCCTTCGGGCTTCCTGTTTCAACGCAGCCTTACGGCTGCTGGCTCGATAGCTTGATTCGCTATAGGTAGGTTTTATAAATTAGTTTCAATGGAAGGTGGGGTTTTTATTCTGTTTGGATGTCTTCGCGGCTCCCGCACCGTATCTTTTTGATTTTCACTAAGGTCACGTAGCCCGCTATACTCTTTCTTGAACAACAAAATTCTACGGCACGATAGCCGCGAATCCATCGCAAGCTAATTTAAAGAACTTACCTTCAAAAGAGTTATTATTGCGAAGGAAGCGTCTGTGCTGTCCTTTTAATGGCGCACAAAAAAACGGCTGCATCCCGTGTCGAAATATAAATCCGCTGTTTGATGGCGATTTCTTGCTGATGGTGCGCACGAGTCTCATAATTAATATGTATATTTGCATATCTAAACAAACTACCAACCGATATGAATCCGATATTTATAGCAGGGCCGTGCGTGATAGAGTCGGCCGAACTTCTGGATGTCGTGGCGCAGGAACTGGTGCGCATACGCGAGAAGAGTGGCGCGCAGGTTTACTTCAAAGCATCCTTTGATAAAGCGAACCGTACGAGCATCCACTCGTTTCGCGGGCCAGGCTTGGAGCGCGGTGCGCAGATGCTTGCCGACGTGAAGGCCAAGTACGGACTGCCCATCTTGACTGATATTCACGAAAGTTATCAGGCAGCAGCGCTGCGGGGCGTCTGCGATGTCTTGCAGATTCCTGCTTTCCTTTGTCGCCAGACCGATCTGCTGGTAGAGGCCGCCAAAACGGGCGCCGTGGTGAATATCAAGAAGGCACAGTTCCTTTCGGGCGAGGATATGCAGTACCCCGTGGAGAAATGCCGCGAGGCAGGTGCCCAGGAGGTGTGGCTGACCGAGCGCGGTAATATTTATGGCTACAACAACTTGGTGGTGGACTTCCGCAATATCCCCCTGATGAAACCTTGGGCCGACCGTGTCATTATGGACTGCACGCACTCCGTGCAGCGTCCCGGCGCCGCAGGAGGCAAGACGGGTGGCGACCGCCAGTTTGTGCCCGCCATGGCCCGTGCAGCCAAAGCCTTCGGTGCCGATGGCTACTTCTTCGAGACCCATCCAAATCCCGACCAAGCGTTGAGTGATGGCCCGAATATGTTGCCGCTGGCCGATATGGAAAACCTCATTACAGAATTACTACAGGTAGGATCTAGCATTTAGTTTGCGATGAGTTTTCGGCTATCGTGCCGTAGGTTTTTGTTTTTCGTGAGGGAGTGTAGCGGGCTACGTGGCCGAATGAAACAAAAAGATACGGTGTGAGAGTTGGAAAGGCATCCAAGTTAAATAGAAAATCTACCTTCCATTGCAACTAATTTATAGGACCTACGTACAGAAATAATGCAAAATTCAAATACAACAGAAGGACCCTATCCCAAATTGTGGCGCGAGACCGCCATTAAGTGTCTGCGGGATGAGGCACAGGCCCTGCTGGACCTGATTCCACGCCTTGATAACAACTTTGATCGCGCTGTGCAGATAATCCTCAATTGTCGGGGCAAGTTGATTGTGACAGGGGTGGGGAAGAGTGGACATATCGGTGCGAAGATTGCTGCCACACTCTCCAGTACGGGTACGCCGAGTTTCTTTATCAATCCGCTGGATGCCTTTCATGGCGACCTGGGTGTGATAGCCGCGGAGGATGTGGTGCTGGCCATTTCCAATTCGGGCCAGACCGACGAATTGCTCCGCTTTGTGCCCTATCTCAGCGAGCGCAATATTCCGATAATCGGCATGAGTGGCAATCCGCACTCCCTTCTGGCGCAATATTCCGCAGCCCATCTGGATGCAGGAGTGGCCAGCGAGGCTTGCCCCCTAGGCCTGGCCCCGACCTCTTCGACCACGGCTGCCTTGGCCATGGGCGATGCCTTGGCGTGCGCACTGATGGAGGCACGCCATTTCCGTGCTTCGGATTTTGCGCAGTTTCATCCCGGTGGCACATTGGGTCGTCGCCTGCTCACGAAGGCCAAGGACGTGATGCGCAGCGAAGACCTGCCCACCGTGCCGCCTACGATGAAGTTGGGCGAGGCCGTCATCCATGTCAGCCGTGGCCGCCTGGGGCTTTGCGTGGCCGTGGAGGACGATAGAGTGGTGGGCATTATCACCGATGGTGACGTGCGCCGCGCCATGGAAACCTCGCAAGACCGTTTCTTTGCCCTGACCGTGAACGACATCATGTCGGCACAGCCCAAGATGGTGCGCCCCGAAACGAAAATCACTGAAATTGAGCGTATCATGCAAGCGAACAAGATTCACAGCGTGCTGGTGGTGGACGACCAAGACCATCTGCTGGGCATCGTTGATTCATTCCGCACGATGATATAATAAAACCAAAAAAAGGGAGAGGCCCAGAATAGGTGCCTCTCCCAGAACATTTTCCTCCTATTGCGTACTTCAGATTGTTCGCAATAGGAATCCTTGTTTTATTCCTTCTATGCGAAAACTGATTCTACTCCTCGCCTGCCTGATGATGGTCACTGCGATGCGCGCTCAGCGTAGCGACAGTGCCGTTGTGCGCTTCCTGCAGGAAACGTACGGGGTGGAGTTTACTGATAACAATCGCGTCTGTCTCTTCTCAAAGGGGCAGGCACTCTTCGACGACCTCTTCACAGCTATCTCGCAGGCCCGCGAGAGCGTCCACCTGGAATATTTCAACTTCCGCAACGACTCCATCTCCGATCAACTCTTTCGCCTCCTTGCGCGCAAGGCTGCCGAGGGCGTGGAGGTGCGCGCCATCTTCGATGGGTGGGGCAACAGGTCCAACAATCGCCCGCTCAAGCATCGCCACCTTGACTCCCTGCGCAACGTTGGCATCGAAATCTATCAGTTCGACCCCATACGGTTCCCCTGGATTAACCATGCCTTCCACCGCGACCATCGCAAGATTGTCGTCATTGACGGCATGGTGGCCTATACGGGCGGCATGAATGTGGCCGACTACTACATCAAGGGCAAACCCGAGTTTGGCGAGTGGCGCGACCTGCATCTGCGCATTGAGGGCGATGCTGTGGCTTGGCTGCAAAGCGTGTTCGTCAATTTCTGGAACGCTATTACGCACCAGGACCTGAAAGGCACGAAATACTATCCCGGCACGCGCCAGCCACACCTTATGTATAAAGGACTATGCACCGACACCACGCAGACGGCGGGGCAGAAGCGCGTTGGCGTGGTCAATCGCGACCCGCAGGATTCGCCCAAGATTATCCACGACACCTTCCTTCAGGCCATCAACTCCGCTCGCACGAACATCCAAATCATCAGCCCCTACTTCGTGCCCTGCCGCCATATCACGAAAGCCCTGCGGCGCGCCCAGAAGCGCGGCGTGCGCGTGCAGGTGATGGTCTCGGAGAAATGCGATGTGCCCATTACGCCGCGTGTGGTGGATCACAATATGAAGAAACTCATGCGGGCGGGCGCCGAGGTGTACTATTTCCAAGGCGGTTTCCACCACAGCAAAATTATGATGGTTGACAGCACCTACGCCTTCGTAGGTTCGGCGAATCTCAACAGTCGCAGCCTATCGTTCGACTACGAGTGCAACCTGCTCATTGCCGACCCCCATACCACTGCCGAACTCTCGCGTATCTTTTGCACGGACATGACGGAGCGCTGCTACCTGCTGACGCCAGAGCGCTGGAAGAAGATTCCCATCCGCAAGCGCATCGCGGGATGGTTTGGCAATCTGCTGACGCCGTTTATGTAGCCCTGCGTTTCGCAGAGGGGCAGCGCGCATTCTCCTCTCGCCGCACATAATGGCAGGTTCTCAAACATGTCGAAGGGGTGGGGTGAAAGGAATTTGCGAAGGCACTTGGCCATTCCTAGGTCCTTCGTTTTCGTCCCGTTCCACGGGCGTGCAACGCTGGCTTTCTCGGACCTGCGAACGGAAAGTGCCAGACCTGTGAACGGCAGAGAAATCACCTTCCCCGGTCCTTCCGTCATAAAAAAACATCTCTGTCATCCCATTCCATTTCCCCAAAAGCAACAAATCTATCCTAACAAATGAAGGACTCCGTAGTACCTATACTCAAAGCATTGGCCGCCGCCTTTCTGGTGATGGCGGTCAGCGGTGTGCCCCTTTGGCTCAAAGAATTGGCCACTCTTCTGGGCGTATCAGTGTTTTTCTATCAGGGATTGCAGTTTCAGGAAGTCTATCTTGACAACGAGCGGACCTATATCAAACGCAAGCTTCGGGCTATCTATGTGCCCTTCTTGGCTTTCAGCCTGTTCTTTCTGATTGCCCACAATTTCTTTGCGTGGATAGGTATGGTTGGTCCAGAGCCAGCCGCAGCCGAGGGCGCGAGTGCCTATTACTCCTTTGCCGAAACCTCCCAGCGGATGTGGGCCATCGTCTTCGGTATGAGCGGCTACGACAGCGCGCTCTGCCAGTTGTATTGGCTCTTCCGCGCGATGCTGGTCGGTGTGCTCGCCTTCTTTGGTGCGCGCAAGGTGGCCGGTCTGCTGCTGCCCCGTCTGGGACGTGTGCAACTCGTAGGCGTGGTGGCGCTGGTGGCCTTCGTTCTCTTGCTTTGGATGCAATGGTTGGACATCAAGGTGCCCATTATTCCTGGCGGCGGTTATCCCGAATTGCTTGTGGCATTCCTCATCGCGCTGGGCTATCTCTACCGACAGAGCGAGCAGTACCTGCCGAACCGCATGGTGTTGATGGCGATTGCCGTTGTGGTGCTGGGTGGCGTTACCTATGTGCTGCAAACGTGGCTTGCAGAGCCCACACCGCTGGTACGCTTCCTTGTGCGCCTGCCCGCCATGTGCTGTGGCTTCGTACTCCTTCACCAGTTGGCAGAAGCGATAGCCGAGAGCGGAGGCAAGGTGGCGCAGGTCCTCGAATACATCGGCCATCGCTGGTTGTACGTCATCGCCTTCTCCTTCCTTGCTTTCAAGTTTTCGGGCCTGTTCGTACTGCTGGCCAATGGTCTGCCTTGGAGCGCCATCAGCGAGGTGCCCGTTGTGGGTTATGGCGATGGCGGCAGCGCATGGGCCATCTTGCATTGGATTTGCGGCTTCGGCTTGCCCATCCTCGTCATCTGGCGATGGAATTGTATGGATGCCAAGTACAACCTGACACCCGAGAATTGTCTGCGCTATACCCTGCGCGGCATCATCCTCCTGGGCAAGTGGATAGCCATCGCCGCCGTCTTCATTGCGCGCAACGTGGTGGCGGGCTCCAAGTGGTTTTACAAACAGGTGAAGAACAGCGTGGTTGATTTCTTCTCGGGCGTCAAGGATATTGTCAATAAGGATAATATCAAGGACGAATAAAAACTTTGCAACTATACCTTATATATATTATATAGAAAAACATGCAGCAGATAAATCTCTTCCTCGCGCCTTGGGCGGGCGAAACCTTTGCGGAAACGCTGGCCGCCTTGGCCGACAACCCTATCGTTGCGCATATTTACGTGTTGAGTGGTGAGAAGGACACCATCGACCTGTCCCCCAAAAAATGCGAGGTGCTGGCCACCGACTCCCTTTCCAGCAGCAAATTCCTCCGCGCCGTGGCCGCGCGCAGCAAGGCAGCCTTTACGGTGCTCTACTTGAAGCCCCAGCAGTTGCGCTTCGGCTATCGCGCTTTGGAACGTATGCTCGCCGTGGCGCAGGACACGCAGGCCGCCATGGTATATGCCGACCGCTACGAAGAGAAGGCGGGCGTGGTCACTCCGCATCCCGTCATAGATTATCAGGAAGGCAGTGTGCGCGATGATTTCGACTTCGGCAGTCTGCTCATGGTGCGCACCCAACTGCTCCAGGACTTCTTCGCCGACCGCAACGTACGTTTCCGCTACGCCGCCCTCTATGCCCTGCGCCTCTTCCTTAGCACAAAGGGCCGCCTGGTCCACCTGCGCGAATTTCTATATACCGAAGTCGAGACCGACCTGCGCAAGAGCGGCGAGATACAGTTTGACTATGTGAATCCCGCCAACCGCGAGGTGCAACTCGAAAACGAGCGCGCCTGCACCGAACACCTCAAGCGCATTGGTGCCTGGCTGGCTCCCGACGAATACGACGACCTTCCGAACGACGATACCCAGTATCCCGTGGAGGCTTCCGTAATTATTCCCGTCAGAAACCGCGAGCGCACCATCGCCGATGCCATCCGCAGCGTCCTCGAGCAGGAAGCACCGTTCGATTTCAACGTGATTGTCGTTGATAACCACTCCACCGATGGTACGACAGAGGCTATCCGTTCCCTCTCCGATGAGCGCATTGTACATCTCATCCCCGAAGCCCGCGACCTCGGCATTGGCGGTTGCTGGGACCTTGCCATTCGTCATTCCTCCTGCGGTAGATATGCCGTGCAGCTGGATTCCGACGATCTGTATAGCGGTCCAGCCACGTTGGCACGCATTGTCGAAGCCTTCCACAAGCAGAAGGCTGCTATGGTCATTGGCTCTTATCGCATGGTGGACTTCCAACTCAACACCTTGCCGCCCGGACTGATTGCCCATAAGGAATGGACTGCCGACAATGGCCGCAACAATGCCCTGCGCATCAATGGCCTCGGTGCGCCGCGCGCCTTCCGCACCGACATCCTCCGCCAAATCGGTTTCCCCAATACTTCCTACGGCGAGGACTATGCCTTGGGGCTGGCCTTCTCGCGCCGCTACCGCATTGGCAGAATCTTTGACGAACTCTATCTCTGCCGCCGCTGGGAAGGCAACTCCGATGCGGCCCTTCCGCTCGACAAAATCAACCGCAACAACCTCTATAAGGACAGCCTGCGCACCATAGAGATAAAAGCGCGCCGTGCGATGCTCGAACGGTGGAACCGACCTGCGAGCCAGCAAGACGTGCTCAGTTTCTTCGATGAGCAGATGGCGCGATGGGCAGAGGTGAAGCAGCGGTTCGAAGAACTGGCCAGCCACATTCAAACCCGCGAACTCACCACCGAAGACCATACCCTTGCCGTACAATTCAACCCGCGCCGCATCGTCTCTACGGCGGCCAAGGTGGACAAGCGCAATCTCAGGAAACGCCCCTGCTTCCTCTGCGACCGCAACCGCCCAGCCGAGCAGATAGCCCTGCCCCTTGATGGACAATACCAGGTGCTCGTGAATCCCTTCCCCATATTGCCGCACCATCTGACTATCCCCACGCGCCGCCATAAGTTGCAGCAACTCTCCCTCCTCCTCAGCGAGATGCACCGCCTGGCCTGGACGATGCCCGATTTCCTCTTCTTCTACAACGGAGCGCGTTGCGGCGCATCTGCTCCCGACCATGCCCACCTGCAAGCAGGCGACCGGGGTGTCGTTCCCTTGGAGCGCGATTGGAAATTCTACGAGAACCGCCTGGAGAAAGTCTATCCCTTGGCTGGGCAAGAGGAGGCCGAACTCGAGGAGCACGGATTCGTTTCGAAGGCCATAGGTGTCTATCGTTTGCATGGCTATGCCTGTCCCGCCTTCGTGCTTGTGGGTGACCGGCAGGACCAAGAAGGCGTTGTTTTTAGTAAGTTGCTCAATGTCCTTCCCGTAGCCGAGGGACAGAGCGAACCCGATATGAACCTCCTTGCTTGGCGACAGGAGGGCGGACCTGTGGATGGCGACAGCGTTGTGATGGTGCTTTTCCCACGCCGCAAGCACCGCCCCGATTGCTATTTTGCCGAGGGAAAATCGCAGATGCTCGTCAGCCCAGGCGCATTGGATATGGGCGGCCTGCTCATCACGCCGCGCGAAGAGGACTTCCGCCGTCTCACAGCCAAGGGGGCCATCTCCATCCTCCGCGAAGTGGCTATGACCGACCGCGAAGTGGACCAGATAGCCCGCAAACTCCATGCCGCCCCGCGCTCGCGCCGTGCCGATGCTATCAACGACCACTACAGCGAACTCTTTGCCGAAGAGCCCACAGTCAGTGTGGGCATTATGCGCGAGAATCATATCGCCTTTACCCTCAACGAGAACTATATCGCCAAGGGTGATACTCTGCGCGGCCGCCAGACGGCAGAGTGTCGCGACGGCGGCATCCTCTGGAACGGCAATCTCTATCGCGAACTCACCTTTACGCCCGAAAACGAATCGGGCACCTTTACCCTTGAAGATGTGGCCATCGGCCAACAGTTCCACTGGGAGCGCCGCGAACCGCAAACCTTCCGCGGCACGCTACGTATCGTTGTCGAAGAGGAGATGCTCATTGTCATCAACGAATTGCCCGTGGAGCAATATCTCATTAGCGTCATCAGTTCGGAGATGAAGGCGACCGCTTCGCTCGAACTCCTCCGCGCCCACGCCGTAGTGTCGCGCAGTTGGCTCTTCCACCAGATGCTGCGCCACCGCGAGAGTGCAGGACGCACGGGTGGCTTCTTCTCCTTTGTGCGCAAGGAGGACGAACTTATCCGTTGGTACGACCGCGAGGACCACACTCTCTTTGATGTCTGTGCCGACGACCATTGCCAACGCTACCAAGGCGTCACGCGCCAGACCAGCACCGCCGTCATCGAAGCCGTGCTCTCCACGCGCGGTCTGGTGCTTACCAGCGAGGGCGAAATCTGCGACGCCCGCTTCTCCAAATGCTGCGGCGGCATCACCGAGGACTATTCCACGTGCTGGGAGGACAAACACAAACCCTACCTCACGCCCATTGTGGATGCTGCCAACGGCGAAAAGGCTGCCCTCCCACAGGACCTCGAAGCCTATATTCGCTCAGTGCCCGATGCTTTCTGCCATACCGACGACCACGAACTGCTAGCCTCCGTCCTCAATGACTACGACCTCGAAACGAAGGACTTCTACCGCTGGACCGTTCGCTATTCGCAGGAGGAAATCGCCCAAATCATTCGCACCAAGCGCGAGGAAAATTTCGGCCAGATACTTGACCTCGTGCCCGTGAAGCGCGGACCTGGCGGCCGCTTGGAGAAACTGCGCATCGTAGGTACGCTCAAGACGATGACCATAGGCAAGGAACTCGAAATCCGCCGCAGCCTCTCGTCCAGCCATCTCTACAGTTCTGCCTTCGTGGTGGACAAGGGCGAGGAGAATGCACAGGGCGTGCCCGCTTCCTTTACGCTCCACGGAGCAGGGTGGGGGCATGGCGTTGGGCTTTGCCAGATAGGCGCTGCTGTGATGGGCCGCGATGGCTATCCCTATACGGACATTCTACTCCATTATTATAAGGACACCGAAATCCAACAGCTTTACGAGTAATCCAAATCACCAAGTCTTTCCATCTATGAGAAGAGTTCATCCCTCCACCTGGATTCCCTCCCTCTACATTGCAGAGGGAATCCCCAATGTTATTGTGGTGACAGTAGCCCTAGTCATGCTCAAACGCTTGGGCGTGGACAACACCGACACCTCCTTCTTCATCGCTTGGCTCTATCTGCCTTGGGTGATCAAGCCCTTCTGGAGCCCAATCGTAGATATGCTTGGCACCAAGCGCTTGTGGATATGGGCGATGCAGGTGCTCATTGGTTCGGCCCTCGCTGGCGTGGCTTTCCTCTTGCCCATCGGTGCCTCGTTGTCGTGGATACTCGCCCTGCTCTGGCTGGTGGCTTTCAGCAGTGCCACGCACGATATAGCGGCCGACGGCTTCTATATGCTCGAACTTGACAGCCACAAGCAGGCCCTCTATGTCGGTGTGCGCAGCACGTTCTATCGCCTGGCCACTATCGTTTGCAATGGTCCGCTCATCATGTTGGCGGGTGCTTTGGAAGTATATTATGGTGTGCCGGCGCGGGCTTGGGGCGTTGTCTTCGGCATCAGCGCGCTCGTGTTCCTCTGCTTCGCCGCCTATCATTTGCGCGCCTTGCCCCGTCCTGCCGCAGACACGCCGCATACTGCGGGCCAGTCTTTCGGAGATACCTTTACGGCCATGTGGGGAACATTCGTGACGTTCTTCAAGAAGCCAGGCATCATTGCTGCCCTCCTCTTTATGCTCCTGTATCGTTTCCCCGAAGCCCTCTTGACGCCCATCTGCAAGTTCTTCCTGATAGACCCGATTGAAAAGGGCGGTTTGGGATTGACCACGTCCGAAGTTGGCTTCGTGCAAGGCACGGTCGGCGTCATCGGCCTCCTTTTGGGAGGCATCTTGGGCGGCATCGCCATTGCGCGCGACGGTTTCGGGCGTTGGAAGTGGCCGATGGTTTTTGCGATTTCCGTTCCCAACCTCGTGTACGTCTATCTGGCCTATTTCCAGCCGCAAGATTTGTGGAGCGTCAACACCTGCATTTTCCTTGAGCAGTTCGGCTACGGCTTCGGTTTCACCGCCTACATGATGTTCCTGCTCTACTTTGCCAAGGGCGTGTCCGAAACCAGCCACTACGCCTTCTGCACAGGTTTCATGGCCCTGAGCATGATGCTGCCCGGCCTTTTCGCAGGCTGGCTGCAAAACCTCACAGGCTATCTCAACTTCTTCATCCTCGTCATCTTCTGCACGCCCATCACCCTCCTCGTCACCTCTCTCATCAAGGTCAATCCGCTTTTTGGGCGGAAGGAGACGATGGTGGCGCAGGAAAATTAGTTCTCAGAGAACTGGAAATGTACCGCACGTTGCTCGTGTGACTCAGCGGAAATGATTATCAGAAGGAGGTGTGTACAAATAGTACAAACTTCCGTCAATCGCCGAGCCACACGTTGCAACGTGCGGCTTTTATTTTTTGAGAATTTCCATCCTCACCTCTGAGCCGAAATCTGGTATTCATCGCGAGCCAGATGTGGCACTTTTCCATTTCAAAGTCGGAGATTCTCGTTTTTCTCTCCGAGATTGTCAGCGACCCGCGGGCGCGGGTCGCTGACAATGTGCCGAAGCGAAACGGGAATGACGCAGAGCGGGATGGCGATTCCTGACATAAAAATACCGCACGTTGCAGGCTTTTCGTGGGGTTGCCACGTGCGCAACGTGCGGTACGTTCTCTGTCAGTGTTCAAGTATAGAGTAGCCGGAACATGAGGGAGCTTATGAAGAGGGCTAGGGCTACTGCTTACGCGTTTTCCTATGTTTGTTCTCGTTGTTGAGTAGTGCACGGCACGTTGCTTGCTCGTGTGAGTAGGGTGTTTGTTCTCATTGTAAAGGCAATGTACCGCACGTTGCTTGCAACGTGTGGCTCCGCGGAAATGATTCTCCTAGGATGAGGATGAAGAAATATTCAAAATCCGTTGAGCCACACGTTGCAAGCAACGTGCGGTACATTGCATTTTACTCCTTTCGAACTTCGCAAACAAATAGCGGTCGCGCTCAGGGCGCGGCCGCTAGGTTTATTTCTCTTTTTCGCTATTTTCAGGTTTCGTTTCTTCTTGGGCTGTTTGCCGGAGTTGCTGTTCTTGTTCCTGCTCTTCCTGTTGTTGTTCTTGCCAGAGCGAGCGGGCCAGTTCCTGCATATCCGTCACGGTGTCCTTTTCGTCCACGATTTCTGTGCCTAGCATAGTTTCGATGACGTCCTCCAGGGTGACGATGCCGCGGAAGCAACCGTATTCGTCGATGATGATGGAGATGTGTTCCTTCTTGGCGAGGAGGGTTTCCCAGATGTCGCCCACGGAGTCGGTTTCTTGGAATTTGAGAATCGGGCGCATGATATCTGTCAAGTGCATGTCAAACTTATCTTCGCTCAGTTTCTCCAAGATGGTTTGGCGGAGCACGTAGCCCTTGATATAGTCGTCGTTCTCTTCGTTATAGATGGGGATGCGTGAGTAGGTGCTGTATTCCTTGTGGCTATAAAAATCGCGCAGGGTCATGTCCTCCTTTGCCATTTCCACAACGGAACTGGGTGTCATGATTTCGCGGGCCGTCATGTCGTCCAGTTTGAGCAGGTTCTGAATCATCCTGTTCTCCGTGCGCTCCAGCACGCCTTCTTCTGCCCCCACCGTGACCATGGCCGATACTTCTTCGCGGCTGACAGATACCTGTTGGGAGGGGCGTGATACTAGGCGGGTGATAAATTCGGAGAAGATGACGAGGGGGTACATCAGAATAACCAGCAGGTGGATAATGCGGGTCATGGGCAGGGCCAGCGTGCGCCAGTAGTTGGCACCGATGGTCTTGGGGATGATTTCCGAGAGGATGAGAATGAGCAGGGTGAGAATGGCGGAGACGAGTGCGAAAGGCACATTCTCGAATACGCGTTGGGCTTCGGCACCTACGCCTGCGGCACCGATGGTGTGGGCTATGGTGTTGAAGGCCAGAATAGCGGCCAGCGGTTTGTCGTTTTCTTGTTTGTACTTCTTGAGCAGGTGGGAGGCTGCGCTACCTTCCTGTTCCTTCATCGTGATGAAGGACATAGGCGTGGAGAGGAGGACAGCTTCGAGAATCGAGCAGAGGAAGGAGATGATAAGGGCTGAAAAAAGATAGAGTAATAACGGAATATATTCCATCATAGTAGAAATTGGTTCGACATCTTCCCTGCCTCAAGGTGCGTATGGCGATTTGCTGACGTACCAAATTGAAAGAGGGAATTATGAAAACGCAAGGTTTCCATAATAAATTAAGGTGCAAAGGTAGCAAAAGGTCTGCGACGAGCAAAGTGAATGAATGAAAAACTTGCTTGGCGCGCCTTGGGGAATCTGCTGAGGGGGTACAAAGGAGGGCGGAGGGCTTTCGGTGGTACGGGGCAGAGGGTAGGGGGTGGCTGTCTGCTGTCCAGGGATTGTGCCAGCCAATTACCGCCCTATACGCAACTGCTCCATCGCCTTGAGAATGGCGCGCGGCATGGCGTAGTTGTCCAACTCTGCGAAGGGCACGGGCTGCATATTGCCGAGGTGGGGCAGGGTGGGGCAGTGGATGGCGAAGCACGTCAGGTGGAGGATGCGGTGGGTGAGGACGTGGCGAAACTGGAGGGCGGGCGTCTGAATCGCCATCCCTTTGCTCTGGCGGAGCACCTTGTGAATGTCGGCCAGCATCGCGGCCTCGGGGGTCGGCTGCTGGTATTCCACGAGCAGTGGTTGGTAGAGCCCCTGCCAAATGTCGCCTGCGGGCCTGCGCTCCAGGAGCATCCGCTCGCCGTCGTGGATGAACAGGTAGAGGAGGTGGCGCTCGCCGATGGCTGTGTGCTTCGCCTTGATGGGGAGGTCGTAGATGAGCCCTTGGCGGTAGGCTTGGCAACTCTCGCACAGGGGGCATTGCGTGCAGTCGGGCGAAGTCGGCGTGCACTGCAGGGCACCAAAATCCATGATGGCCGAGTTGTAGTCGGCGGGAGCGGTGCGCGAGAGGAGACTGTCGGCCAGCTGCGCAAACTCCTTCTTGCCCGCCGTCCCGTCGATGGGTGTGGCGATGCCGAAGTAGCGTGCCAGAACGCGATACACGTTGCCATCCACCACTGCGTAAGGTTGCCCGTAGGCAAAGGCGCAGATGGCGGCGGCGGTATAGGGGCCCACGCCTTTGAGAGCCCGCACATCGGCATAGTTTGTCGGGAAATCTCCGCCGCCTTCCATTATCTGCTTGGCGGCAGCGTGGAGGTTGCGGGCGCGGCTGTAATACCCTAGTCCCTGCCACAGGCGGAGTACCTCGTCTTCGCTGGCCCTTGCCAGGGCGGCCACGGTCGGGAAACGCTCTACGAAACGTTCGTAGTATTGCTGCCCTTGGCTGACGCGCGTCTGCTGGAGAATGATTTCGGAAATCCAGATGCGATAGGGGTCAGTCGTTTGACGCCAGGGCAGGTCGTGGCGGCCGTGCTCGGCATACCAGGCTAGGAGGGTAGGGGTGAAGGACAAGGCTGTGGTGATTTTTGATGGTTTTGTGTAGATGGGGAGATTTTCTCAATACTTGTGCCCTAGGGATACGTCTATATATAATAAGGATACGCCTATATATAATAAGGATACGCCTATATATAATAAGGAGTCGGAAGCAGAAGGAAGGGTATTCCCATTCTGCGGCCAACTCCTTATTTATGATTCATCGGACTCTCCCCATGCAGGGAATAGGTGCGGGGTTAGTGGAAGAGGCGGATTCGCTCTTCCTCGCTCAGTTTGCATATGAGCAGGTTGCCATCCTTCTCCACGACAATATATCCGTCGAGGCCCTGCACCACCACCTTGTTGAGCATGGAGGTATGTACGATGGTGTTGTGCGTTTCGTAGAAATTGACGTCGTTGCCAATGGCCACGTTGCCGTATTTGTCGGGGTTGGAATGTTTGCGCAGGGAGTCCCAGCTGCCCAGGTCGCTCCAGCCGAAGTTGGCGGGATAGACGAAGATTTCCTCGGCCTTTTCCATGATGGCGTAGTCCACGGAGATGCTTTCGCAGAGGGGGAAGCGCTCGTTGATCATGGCTTGTTCTTCGGGGTCATCGTAGTAGGAGAAGATGTCCTCGAAGGTGCGCGAGATTTCGGGATGATACACGCGGAAGGCGTTGACAATAGTGCTCACGCTCCAGATGAAGATGCCCGAGTTCCAGAGGAAATTGTTCTGCTTGACATACTCGAGGGCCGTCTCCATATTGGGTTTTTCGCGGAAGGCATCTACGCGGAAAATGTTGCGCTTGCGCGAGGAGGAGAAACTCAGGTCGGCCTTGATATATCCGTAGCCCGTCTCGGGATGGGTGGGCTTGATGCCGAGGGTGACGATGGCGTCGGTTTCGGCAGCGAATTCCAGGCAGTCCTTGATAGCCTCCTTGAATGCCTTCACGTCCACGATGATGTGGTCGCTGGGTGCCACAACTACGTTGGCGCGGGGGTTGCGCTTCTTGATTTTCCAACTGACGTAGCAGATGCAGGGAGCCGTGTTGCGTCGGCAGGGCTCTACGATGATGTTGGCTTCGGGCACTTCGGGCAGTTGTTCGTGTACCTTGTCGCGGTACTCCTGGCTGGTGGCCACCCATACGTTTTCGGGCAGCACGATACCTTTGAATCGTTCAAAGGTCAGCTGAATCAGCGTTTTGCCGCAACCGAGAACGTCGAGGAACTGTTTTGGGTGCTCGTTGTTGCTGAGGGGCCACAGGCGCGAACCAACGCCGCCGGCCAATATGACGAGGTGAGTGTTTTGCATAGTGTGGATGGAGCTTATTGTTTACTCTCCTCCATCTCGCCGGTGATGTAGATGCGGGCCAGACTGTTGGAGGCGTTGGTACGGATGGTAATTACTTTCTTGAATCGGCCGGGCATCTTGCCCTTGCCGTTGTAGGTAACGTTGATTTCACCCTTATCGCCGGGTTTGATGGGCGACTTGGTGAAATTGGCCACCGTGCAGCCGCAGGAGGAGATGGCCTGTTGGATGACGAGGGGCTCGTTGCCCGTGTTCTCAAAGACAAACTTGTAGCTGACGGGCTTGTCCTCAGTGAAATGTCCGAAATCGTGCGTGGTCTTCTGGAAGGTGATGACAGCCTGTGCCGAGGCACTAGCGAGCGCCATCACGCAGAACGCAAAGAGGAGGGTAAAGATATGTTTCATATCGCTATGTTGTTGATGTCTATTTGAAGATATTATAATGTCTATTCTGCAAATGTAGGACTAAAATCCGAATTAAATATTCTTTCACACGAAAAAAGTGAGGTATATCGTGCGGATTCCGTATTTTTGCAAAGAAAGAAGGTCGTTCTTGGGCTTGCTGCTGCGAGTCTTCGTTAAGGTGGTGCGCTCATTCCTTATGGTGATGATCACTACACAAGACTCAGTTGCCAGAAGTTTCTGCCCAGCGGACCATTGCCTTGCCTCTGAGAAAAATCACCATTTGGTTGCGACCCGAGTAGTTATCCCGAAATGTTAAAAATGCAGGTTTAAAAATAAATGTATTTTAACTTTTGACGATTCTATATCGTCAATTCGTGCACCAACTTGGCCCGAAAAAAATCCGCAAAAGCAGGTAGGAATTTCGCTTCGGCATATAAAATTTTCTACATGCTTTGTAAAACAATGGTTTTTTTGCCCTTTTTCCCACGAAAAAAGAGGAGAAAACCCAGTGTTTACGGGCCTTCTCCTCTTCGCTAGTACAAAGATACAACAATTTCGCGCGAAATCCAAATCGCTTTAACATATCGCAACAATCTCCGAAATGTTAAAAGACGAGTTTTGCACACGCGAGGGTCCGCCATGTGTTATATTACGAGGACCGAGGTAGATCGCTGCGCGACCTTCGTTTCAACGGTCGCTTCGTCTCTGGTTTCAGGTTGCCCTTTCAGAGGGGCGGTCTTCCAACTCTGCACCTTTGCGTGCCTGTTATTCTAACTTCAATTCGGGTATTCCCAAACCACACCAAACTCCCCTCCCTTGCTAGTAAGAGACAAAATAATCCTAGGCATTGACCCCGGCACGAATATGCTGGGCTATGGTGCTATACAAATCAAGGGGCAGCGGGTGACGATGCTGGCGATGGGCGTCATCGACTTGCGGAAATGCGGAGATGGCTATCTCAAACTCGGCAGAATCTACGAGCGCGTGCGCGGTATCATTGAGGAATACTTGCCCGACGAACTAGCCATTGAGTCCCCCTTCTGCGGTAAGAACGTGCAGAGTATGCTCAAACTCGGACGCGCGCAAGGAGTGGCCATCGCCGCAGCCATCAGTCGCGATGTGCCCATCCACGAGTACGCCCCTTTGAAAATCAAGCAAGCCATCACGGGCAACGGCGGTGCCAGCAAAGAGCAGGTGGCGGGTATGCTGCAACGCCTCTTGAACATTCCGCAGGAGTCCATGCTCCCCTATATGGACGCCACCGATGCCCTCGGCGCAGCCTATTGTCACTATATCGAAACCTCGCGCCCCGACCTCGGTGGCGGCAAATGCACATCCTGGAAAGACTTCGCCCGACAGCACGCCTCGCGCGTCAGTGGACAGACGCGCACAGCCGTCCTGCCAGTCGCTTTGCTGAAAAAGCAAAACCGATAACCTCCCTCAACAAATATTGAAAATACAATAGATATGAAAAAGTTTCTCCCCATCATTCTCCTCCTCTGCTTCTTGCCCCTGAAGATGTCGGCGCAGGACGTGTACAACTACCTCTTGGATGCCACGACCAATACGGTCAACAATCCCACAAGTACCTACACGCAGGTGCGCATAGCCCAGTTTAAGCGTACGGCCTTGGTATATCTGAAGCGCAAAGCCTTCGAGACGATGCCCGAAGTGACCGAGCAGTTCCTCAACAAGCAGGCATATTATATGTCAGAGTACGTGGCCCTTTTCTTCGATGAACTCTTGAAGGGGAAGAAGGACGACGACAACAAACGCAAGGCGAAAATCTATCTGTTCATGGATATCTCGAAGGCAAATCCCCTCTTCGACGACCCCGATACCGACATAACCGACGCCTATATTATAGAAGGCAACGAACTCACCCCCTTCTCGCTCAACACCGACTGGCAAAAAGCCTACGGAGCCGTCAAGGTGGAGCTGGAAAAACAGAAGTAGGTGGCGCACCTACCTATAAAAATGGAGTAGAACCCCGTAATGGTAACTACTTGGGTGGTTGCAAGGCAATGTACGGCACCTTGCTTGAAGACGTGTGGCTCAGCGATATTGGGCGTATGGCCGAGGTGAGAAATGTGTCGCACCTTGCTTGCTATATTTGTAATGGTGTTGCGGAATTAAGGGAAATATGGACAACGAAAGAGGACAAAGTTTGATAACCAAATATGTCTGGGTGATAGATGCCATCTATCGCAAGCGTAAAATCTCGTTCAAAGAGCTAAACGAGCTGTGGCTGCGAGATGACATCAGCAGAGGGATCGATATTCCCAAGCGCACCTTCGACAACTGGCGTTATGTCATCTGGGATATGTTTGGTATCAGCATAGTCAATGAGAACCGTGGTGAATACCGCTACTTTATCGAAAACGAGGAAGACATAAGTAAAAACGGACTTCGTTCCTGGCTATATAACACTTTCTGTGTGAGCAATGCCTTAGCCAACAGCCAGAGCATCAAAGACCGCATCATTCTGGAATACGTGCCGTCTGGTCAGAACTACCTTCAGCTCATCATTGAGGCTATGAAGGAAAATCGTGTACTGAACATGACCTACCACAGTTATTGGAAGGATGAGGAGAACAATTTCGATATACAGCCATACTGTGTGAAGTTGTTCCGTCAGCGTTGGTACATGGTCGCTCGAAGTACCTATTCATATTATTACAAGAAAGGGCCGCGCATCTATGCCCTTGACAGGATTCAATATCTTCGAGCTACAGAAGATAAATTTGAAATGCCAAAGGATTGGACTGCCAAAGATTTCTTTGAAGGCTGCTTTGGCATCATAGCAGAGCAGTCTGTGAAGATACAACCAGTCAAGCTGAAAGTATCAGCAGGACAAGCCAACTACATCCGTGATTTGAAGATGCACGAGTCGCAGGAAGAAATAGAACGCAATGAAGAATACAGCATCTTCACCTTTAATCTTCGTCCAGAGTTTGACTTCCAGCAAGAAATACTTTGGAATGGTGAAGACATGGAAGTGATTGAACCAATGTGGCTTCGCAAGGAAATCGCCGGAAAAGTTAAACGCATGTGGAACAAATACAAGTAAAATTTCAATTATGACAAGAGCAGAATTAGAAACTTGGGCAAAAGACACATTACAAGTTTATCATACTCTGGCAAATTATGATTGGAGCAAAGTGCCTGCTTTTTATACTCAGTCAGATTTGACTAAGATAGTTGGGATGGATAAT
>SFID01000106.1 GCA_004555425.1 Bacteroidales bacterium | reverse complement strand
AAGAAAAAATCTAGTTGTTTTTTGAAGCGGCGAGGTCACTACTAGCGACCTCGCCGCTTTCGTCCGCAAACTTAGAGCAAGCAACGTGCGGTACATTGCTTTTTCTATGAGAACAAACACCTTACTCACACCAAGCAAGGTGCGGTACTTTCACGTTACTTCCAACTCCTAACGTAACTACTCAGGTCGTTTGGTGTCCGAAAAAGATCAACCCGAGTAGTTACCTTTATAGAACGAACTTGGCTATATAAAAAGGCGAGCCATACGCGCGGTATGGCTCGCCAGTTTGTAATTCATTATGCAGGAGTAGGGCTGCTTACTTCTTGAAGTAGCGGTTGAAGAGGCCCTCGAAACCACGGCCGTGGCGGGCTTCGTCGCGTGCCATTTCGTGAACGGTATCGTGGATGGCGTCGAGGTTGAGTTCCTTGGCGCGCTTGGCGATACGGTTCTTGTCTTCGCAGGCACCACATTCTGCATTCATGCGCTTTTCGAGGTTGGTCTTGGTATCCCATACGCAGTCGCCGAGAAGTTCAGCAAACTTGGCAGCGTGCTCAGCTTCTTCCCAAGCGTAGCGCTTGAAGGCTTCGGCTACTTCGGGGTAACCTTCGCGGTCGGCCTGACGGCTCATGGCCAGGTACATACCTACTTCGGTGCACTCGCCCATGAAATGGTTGTTGAGGTCCTTAATCATTTCATCGTCGCAACCTTTGGCAACGCCGAGCGCGTGCTCTGCTACGAAGTTGAGGCCACCCTCTTCGGTCAGTTCCTTAAACTTGCTGGCGGGAACGTTGCACATAGGGCACCTCTCGGGGGGTTCGGGACCTTCGTGGATGTAACCACAAACGGTGCAGATAAATTTCTTGTTCATAAGTGTTCAGTTTTTTAGTTGATAAGTAAAATTGGATGATAACTCTCTTGGCGCAGGGCGGATAGATGCTTTTTCGATGCATATATGTATCTCCGCGCCATTCCTCTTCGGACGCAGCGCGAATGCTTTGTGCCTTGGAGGACAAGCAAAAGTAGGCATTTCTTTGGACTGGGCAAGCAGGCGTTCGATTTTTTCTTCCAAATAATGTTGTACAGCATTATTTGAAGTGCTGCTTTCCCGCTTCCTTCTTCAAAGGACGGTTCTATAAATTTGTTTGCGATGAATTTAGAAAATCTACCTTCCATTGAAACTTCCTTTGAAACAAATTTATAGAACCTACCTAAAATCAATGGCGCATACCGCTATAACAGATATATTTATTACCTTTGCAATCCCTATGCGGGTTGAAGGCGCGATGCGGGAAAGGACTGTTTGCCCCTTTTCCTATACCTTATTATATAGGCGTGCGGCTTCACCCAGCGTGCAGTCGGCGACTGCGAAAAACAGAATCCCATGACTTACAAACAGGAAACCATTAAGCCCTATGGCGAGCAGGGCGACAAGGGGTGGCAGGTTGAGCACATGTTCGACCGCATAGCCCATAGTTACGACCTGCTCAACCATTGCCTGTCCCTCGGTATAGACCGTCGGTGGCGACGTGCGGCCATCGATTCGCTGCGCCCCTTTGCGCCTCGCTACATCCTCGATGTAGCCACGGGCACGGGCGATTTTGCCATCATGGCAGCCAAGCGATTGCAACCGCGGTCGTTGCTGGGAGTGGACATTTCGGAAGGTATGCTCAAAGTGGGGCGCAAGAAAGTGCTGCGCGCCGATCTGGCCGATGTGGTGACGTTTCAGCGCGAAGACTGTATGGCGCTGGGGCTGGCCGATAATACGTTTGACGCCCTCACCGTGGCCTACGGCATTCGCAACTACGAGGACCTAGACCGCGGGTTGGGCGAAATGTTGCGCGTGTTGAAGCCTGGTGGCCGCTTGGTCATCATTGAACTGACCGCACCGCGCCGCGCGCCCATGAAGCAACTCTTCTGGTTGTACTCCCACGTGCTCATGCCTCTTGTGGGCCGCCTCATCTCGCGCGACCGCCATGCCTATTCCTATCTGCCTGCCACGATGGAAGCCTTTCCGCAGGGCGAGGAGATGCAGGGCATTCTGCGGAAGGCGGGCTTTGCCGAGGTGCAGTTCCGTCGTTTCACCTTCGGCTTGAGCACCCTCTACACCGCTTGCAAACCTAAGAAGCCCTGACTATGCCCACAGATATTGCCACCTACGGATTGCTGGGCTATCCCCTAGGCCATAGTTTCTCGCGCGCCTTCTTCACCGAAAAGTTCGCGCGCGAAGGGATTGCGGCCGAATATCTCAACTTTGAGTTGCCAGGGATAGAGCAATTTGATGCCGAAGTATTGGCGCGCCATCCCCGTTTGCGCGGCTTCAACGTGACGATTCCTTACAAGCAGGCCATCATCCCGCGTCTGGATAGCCTCACGCCAGAGGCCACCGCCATTGGTGCGGTCAATGTGGTGCGCGTGGAGCCTACCGAGGGTGGTCAGCGCTTGGTGGGAACCAATAGTGATTGGATAGGGTTCACCGAATCGCTGCGACCGCTTCTGCGAGCCGAAGACCGCGAGGCCCTCGTCTTGGGCACAGGTGGTGCTTCGCGTGCCGTGGTGTATAGTCTGGAGCGTCTGGGCATCCGTCCGCACCTCGTCAGCCGCCAAGCGCGCCAAGGAGTGCTGGACTACACCGTCCTGCCGCAATGGATGGAGCGTTGCCGCCTCATTGTCAACTGTACGCCCTTGGGTATGTTTCCCCACGTGGACGATTGCCCGCCCATCCCATACGAGCAAATCACCCCCACGCACCTACTCTACGACCTAGTGTATAATCCCGCTGAAACGCGCTTCCTGCAAATGGGAGCGGAGCGCGGGGCGCGCACCAAAAATGGCGCAGAGATGCTGGAGCGTCAGGCGCTGGCAGCCTGGGCCTTCTGGCAGGAATAACGGATTCCCAGAAAACCCGGCAACCCTAGAAATCTAGAAAATCTAGAAAACCTAGAAAACCTAGAAAATCTAGAGATTCTAGAGATTCAAGAAACCCCAGAAAAAACCGCCAACAAAAAAATCAACAAGAAGCCGCAGGCTTCACAATATTTCCCTTATGACGAAACGTATCAACCTTCTTCTGCTGCTGACAGCCGTCATCGTCAGCACCATCTATGCGCAAATCCCTGCTGGCTATTACAACAGTGCCAAGGGAAAGAGCGGCGCGGGCCTAAAGACCGCCCTCTTTGGCATCATTGCCAACCATACGCAGCGCAGTTACAACCAATTATGGGACGACTTCAAGGAAACCGATATGCGCCCCGACGGCAAAGTGTGGGATATGTACTCCAGCATTACCAACTACAGTTTCGACAGCCGCAAGAGCAACTATAGCAAAGAAGGCGACACGTACAATCGTGAGCACTCCTTCCCCAAGAGTTGGTTCAACGATGGCTATCCGATGTACACCGACCTGTTCCACCTCATCCCCACAGACGGCTATGTCAACGGCCGCCGCAGCAATTACCCCTATGGCGAGGTGAGCAACCCCACCTGGACCTCGGCTGGCGGTTTCTGCAAATTGGGCCCCTGCTCCACGCCTGGATACAGCGGCACTGTGTTTGAGCCCAACGATGAATACAAGGGCGACTTCGCGCGCAACTATTTCTATATGGCCACGGCCTACGAGGACAAAATCTCCTCGTGGAGCAGTCCGATGCTCTCGGGCAACAAATACCCCGCCTATGCCAGTTGGGCCATCACTATGCTGCTTCGTTGGGCCGCCCAAGACCCTGTGAGCGAAAAGGAGATTGCGCGCAACAATGCCGTATATGGCATTCAGCACAACCGCAATCCGTACATTGACTATCCTGGTCTGGAACAGTACGTCTGGGGAAGCCGAACAAATGTCACTTTCGACCCCGACAACTACGAAGGCGGTGGCAGCACAGACCCCGAGCCCGTTATGCCCGCCGTGCCCGTGTTCTCGCCCGCTGCTGGTGTCGTAGATGCTGGTACGGAGGTGACCATCACCTGCGCCACGGCAGGTGCCAGCATCTACTACTCCATCAATGGCGAGCCCGAAATGGCAGGCTCTTCGCCCATCACGATAGTCATTGAAGACCGCACCGAAATCCAGGCCCGCGCTATGCTCGAAGGCCGCTCCAGCGAAGTGGTCAAGGCTCTCTATACCCTGCCCACCACTACCCCTGCCGCCGATGGCAACTACTATCCCATCAGCAGCACCGCCGAACTCCTTTCGGGTGCCAACTATCTCATTGTGGCCGCGAAGCAGTCGAAGGCTCTCAGCCATTATCTCAATGATGCGGGCGACGTACGTGCCAGTGTGGACATTACCATCAATGAAGACGGCACCATCTCCACCGAAACAGGAACCACAGGCCTGCCCTACGCCATCACCATCAGTGCTTGTGGCGAGGCCATCTATACGCTCTACGATGCTGCCAACCAGGGCTATCTCTCGCTCACTTCGAGCAACAACAAACTCTATACATCCCCAACCGCAGAGAGCGACGATGAGCGTTGGACCATCTCCTTCTCCGTGGATGGTACGGCCATTATCCGCAATGTGGCGCGCGACGACCGCCAGATTCGATACAACGCTGGTTCACCGCGCTTTGCTTGCTATACGGGAAGCCAGCAGGCCGTGACGCTCTATCGCCAACAGGTGAGCGAGGGCATTGCCGAGAGCGGCATCCTGCAGCCCACCAAGTTGCGCGTGCTGAGCCTTGACGGTCGCCTCATCCGCACCGCCACGACTCCTGCTGCCGCCCTGCGCGGACTGCCTGCGGGCATCTACATCGTAGGTGGCCAGAAATACATTGTCCGATAACCTACCAGAATAAAGAAGTGCGTTACTCCGTTATCATTCCCGTTTACAATCGTCCCGACGAAGTGGACGAACTCCTCGAGAGCCTTTGCACACAGACCAACGGCGACTTCGAGGTAGTGGTGGTTGAAGATGGCTCGTCCGTGCCCTGCGAAAGCATTGTGCAGAAATATGCCGACCGCCTCGACGTGCATTATTACCTGAAACCCAACTCCGGCCCTGGACAAAGCCGCAATTATGGCGTAGAACGGGCGCAGGGAGAGTATGTGCTCATCCTCGACTCCGATGCCGTGCTGCCGCCGCACTATATCCAGGCCGTGGAAGACGAATTGCAGGCGCGCCCCTGCGATGCCTTTGGCGGGCCCGACCGCGCCCACGCTTCGTTCACGCCGATGCAGAAAGCCATCAACTACGGCATGACCTCCTTCTTCACCACGGGCGGCATCCGTGGCGGCAAGAAGAAGATGGATAAGTTCTATCCCCGTTCCTTCAATATGGGTGTGCGCCGCGAGGTGTACAACGCCCTTGGCGGTTTCTCCGAAATGCGTTTCGGCGAAGACATAGATTTCTCCACACGTATCTTCAAGGGCGGCTACTCCTGCCGATTATTCCCCGAGGCTTGGGTTTGGCACAAGCGCCGCACCGACCTGCGGAAATTCTTCAAGCAGGTTCACAACTCAGGTATCGCCCGCATTCATCTGACCAAGCGCCACCCGGGCACACTCAAACTCGTCCACCTCCTGCCGATGGTCTTCACGCTCGGCTGTCTGGCTTGCCTGCTCGTGGCCCCCTTCTGGCCGTGGAGCCTCTTGCCGCTGGCGCTCTTCGCGCTCATCATCCTTGTCGATGCCACACGCCAGGAACGCAGTCTGGGTGTTGGTTTGCGCGCCGTGGCAGCCGCCTACGTGCAACTCATCGGCTATGGCACAGGTTTCTTGCGCGCCTGGTGGAACCGCTGTCTGCTCGGGCGCGGCGAATTTGAAGCCTTCAAGAAGAATTTCTACAAATAAACAATCGTTCCCTTCTCGCTGCCTATACCTATATAATATACGCGCGCGCGTAAGCACCTCCGAAAAACAGCAAGGCCATTATGGAAAATCGCATCATCAAGGATATGGAAGCCTGCGAGCGTCCCCGCGAACGCCTGCTGGCTCATGGCGCTTCGGGACTCTCGAATGCCGAACTGCTGGCCATACTCATTGGCACGGGGTCGGTTGATGAGAATGCCGTTGACCTGATGCGGCGCATCCTGGCCGACTGCGGGGGAAGCCTCAAGCAGTTGGGACGGCTCGATGTGGCGGACTTCTGTCGCTACAAAGGTATCGGCGAGGCCAAGGCTCTCACGCTGATTGCCGCCTGCGAGTTAGGCAAACGCCGCTTGGCAGAGGGTGGCATCGAAAGGCCGCGCATCCAAAACTCGGAGGACATCTTCCGCTATTTCCACGATAAACTGGAAACGCTGGACCACGAAGAGTTTCACGTGCTCCTGCTCAACAATCGCCTAACCATCATCGGCGAGCAATGTATCAGCCAAGGCGGTCTCACCTCTACGGCCGTAGACATCCGCCTCCTTATGCGCGCCGCTATCGTGGGCAAAGCCACCGCCATCGCCCTCTGCCACAATCACCCCTCGGGCCAAACGCAGCCCAGCCGCGAGGACATCGAACTCACGGCCAGGGCCAAAGAAGCCGCCAAAATACTCAGCCTCACCCTCGTGGACCATATCATCGTGGCCCGCGACAGGTTCTACAGCTTCGCCGACGAGGGAAAGTTGTAAGAACCACGCTGTTCTCCTACAAAATTCGATGTTGAACGAGAAAAAATGAAGTTTTTCCTCACTTTTTTTTCATCACGCAAAAAGACTGCGTACTCCCTCTCTACCTTTGCACTCGTAAACAAGAAATAAGCGTTCTTTGAGATGCAATGAGAACAACCACCATAACAGGATGCTGTAAAGTTCAGATACTTCGGCTCCATTCGGCACACTTCCCTAGCGGGGGTGGGCTACCATTTGGGGACTCACGCCATACCCCAAATCTGAACTTGACTGTTGCTCCTGTTTTCTCACGGGGTGGTGAAGCGGTATCATTCTGGGCTCATAACCCAGCGTTCGCAGGTTCGAATCCTGCCCCCGTAACCCATGCAAGTGCCGTAGGAAAGAATTCCTTCGCCTATATAATTAATAGTTTATTATGCCCTTCGGGGTGTAAATCCAAGGTCTTTCCGAGTGTAGCCTTGCATCCCCATAACCCAGTTGACGTAGTGTGGTGATACTTCGTTTTGTAGTAACTGAAAGATGCGGAAACACATCGCCCCAAACGATGCTGTATTCCCTATTGCCAATGGCAAATTTCACCGGGCGAATATTTCACTGGGTTTTTAAGGTAGGTTCTATAAATTAGTTTCAAAGGAATCTTCTTTTATAAATTGACTTGGACGTCTTCACGCCTCTCGCACCGTATCTTTTTGTTTTTCATTCGGTCACGTAGCCCGCTACGCTCCCTCACGAAAAGCAAAAACCTACGGCACGATAGCCGCAAATCCATCGCAAGCTAATTTATAGAACCTACCTTAATAGAATAGAGCTGGTTGCCGAAATAACGAATTCCTTCGGTTTTCCTATGGTCGTTGGTTCGATTCCAACCAATCTACCTGAGCCAGGTAGGTTGTAGCTTAGTCTTCCACAAGGAAGAATCCGCAAAGCATGGATAGAGCATGGGAGTTTATGGGTCGTTATGCTTGTTGCACCAGCCTTTTTTTTTCACTTCTAATTCATCAAACGTTATGTCTGTATTTAACAAGTTCTTTAAGGATGAGTCTAAAGTACTCAACCACGAAAAAGCAGAGGCTTACAAGCTCTCTGCCGAGATGGAGCTGTATTCCGTCGTCGTTACATCTTCACTCTCCAGCAAGTTCTATGAGACGACAGAAGAGCAGATTGACCGTATCGCGGCCCTGATTAGGAAGTGCGACCATCAGTTTGTTGCACAGCTCGCCGTGTATGCACGTACGAAGATGAATCTGCGAAGCATTCCCTTGTTCCTCATTGTGGAACTGGCCAAGATACATAGCGGTGACAACCTCGTGAGCAAAACCATTGAGAAGGTTGTCCTTCGTGCCGACGAGATTATGGAACTGCTCATCTGCTACCAATGGCGCAACAAGAGCGAGGGTAGGAAGAAGCTGGCTCGCCTCTCGCACCAAGTGCAAGTGGGTTTGCAGCACGCCTTCAATCGCTTCGACGAATACCAGTTTGCAAAATACGACCGCGACAACCTCGAGGTGAAACTTCGCGACGCCCTCTTCCTCGTCCACCCGAAGGCAAAGGACGATGCTCAGCAAACCATTTTCGATAAGATTGCCAACAAGTTCCTAGAGACGCCCTACACTTGGGAGACGGAACTCTCTGCCCTCGGCCAGTACAGATTTAAAACCCCCGAAGCAAAGAAACAAGCCTTCAAGGAAAAGTGGGAAGAACTGATTGGGAGTGGCAAACTCGGCTATATGGCGCTGTTGCGCAACCTGCGTAACATCCTGTGTGCGGAGGTGAATGACAATTCCCTCAAGAACGTGGCCAATCGCCTGAGCAACCCTCAAGAAGTGGCGCGCGCCAAGCAATTCCCCTTCCGCTTCCTGTCTGCCTATCGCGAGCTACAAGACTGCAAGAACGGCAACGTACCGCTGATAATGCAGGCCCTGGAAGAGGCCGTCGTTGCTACCGCGCAGAACATAGCAGGTTTCGATGAGCACACCCGCGTGCTTCTTGCGTGCGACGTTTCGGGTTCGATGTACACGCCCATCAGCGAAAAAAGCACCGTGAAGGCTTACGATGTCGGCCTTGTGCTGGCCATGTTGCTAAAGAATCGTTGCAAGTATGTCGTCTCGGGCATCTTCGGCGACAGCTGGAAGGTGATCAACATGCCTGCAAGCGGCATCCTGAGCAATGTGATGCAGATGTATAGCCGTGAAGGCGAGGTGGGCTATACCACCAACGGCTATAAAGTCATCGAATATCTGCGTAGACGAAAGATAGCCATGGACAAGGTGATGATCTTCACCGACTGCCAGATGTGGGACAGCAATGATGGCAACAAAAAGATTCAACATGAGTGGACAAAGTACAAAGCAATGGCGCCCCAAGCCAAGCTGTATCTGTTCGACCTAGTAGGCTATGGCCAGTCACCCTTAAAGATGCTGGACAATGACGTTGCACTCATTGCAGGCTGGAGCGACAAAGTGTTTGACATGCTGGAAGCCCTCGAGAATGGCTCGAGCATCGTAGAAGAAATCCGCAAGATAGAACTATAGATAGCCTTCGGGCCCGTGGCCCAATCATTCGCTTCCAAGCAAAGGCCGCACAATCTAACATTGAAAAAGGATGGTAAGGAATCAAGCCTTACCATCCTTCTTTTTGTTCGCCCTCCTGCTTTTTGGGGAGGAAGGTGAAGGGTTTGTACACCGAGGTGAGAAACGTACAGCACGTTGCTCGAGGGCGTGTGAGTAGGGTGTCACCCTACTCACACAAGCAAGGTGCGGTACATTTCTTTCCAGCGCAATTTGCAATTATAAACCCACCTGAGTAGTTACGATGCTTGGATGGTTTTACGGCTATCGCAAGCCAATGATAGGTTCTGCCTCTAGGAGATGCTGGTTTTCCAAGGCTTATTTCC
>SFID01000105.1 GCA_004555425.1 Bacteroidales bacterium | reverse complement strand
GAAGTACACAACGGAACGATGCACCTCTTCCGAGGAAAATGTGTTTATTTCCTGTTTATCGCCTTGAAGAGGCTGAAGGCCTTCTGAAAGAAGGTGGGGTTTGGGTTTCGGCTGGGGCGTTAAGAGCCTGCTCTTATAAGCCCCAGCCGAAACCCAAGCACCAGGGCGAAGCCCCCAGACTCTTCAAGGGGTTTATCTTGGTTTTTTTCTTTCATATCTGATACAAGCCTAGAGCAACGCGCGGTACATTGACTCGCATTCAGGAACAACCTGAGTAGTTACTATTTCGGGGGGGGCGTGATAATTTATAGGTAGGTTCTATAAATTAGAATGGGAGCAACGCGAAAGAACGGAACATTGCTGCAAGGTGTGAACAAAGGGTTTGTCCTGCACCTGCATTGAACCCTCGTTCCCCCTCTTCCTCCCCAATAAAACAACGATTCCTTTCTCCTTTCGCAAAAATTGGCTATCTTCGCGGTGTGTCATGGCGGCAATCCGCCTCTTTGACAACGCACCCTACCCTGTCAACACAACATCACTCCTATATTATAATGATTAAGAAAACGCTTTTGGCCTGCGGCTTGTGGCTCCTGTCGCTTGCGCCGACGATGGCCGACACCATTCACGTGGAGCACGTCATGATGAATGGACCCGTTAAGATGATTCGCCCCTTTGCCACCGACTCGGTGAACCTGAAGGGCGAGAAGTTTGACACCCAGTCGTTCTTGAAGGAAAACGCCAGTTGGGCACAGCGTCCCGCCACGCAGAAACTGCTGCGCGGACAGGCCCTGCTCCCCGCCTCCTACGATTCGGATGCACAGGCATTGGTTGCCCTGCAATTTACCCTCCAGACGCAGCAGTTTGTGAAGGTGGACCTCAACGTGGGCAAACTCAAGAACTACAAACTCTACGTGAACGAGAAGGAGCAAAGTGGCAAGTCGCTGCGCCTCACGCCCGGACGTACCGAACTCACCCTGCTGGCGCTGACCGACACGGCCAAGCACGACTCGCTGGACCTCAGCCTGACGGGCAAGAATGCCGCCCTCGTGCAGGTGAACACCACGGACAAGCGTCCCTACACGATGGGCGAAATGCTCTGGGGCGACCACCCCTACCGCGTGCGCATCTCGCCCTCGGGCAAATATTACGTAGCGGTGTATTACGACATGAAGAAGGACGGCAGCGCCATCTATCGCACCGTGGTGACCGAGACCGCCACGGGCCGCACCCTGCTGCGCCAAGGCAACTACATGGACTACACATGGATGCCGCGCCGCGATATGCTGTACTACACCCGCGATGGTGTGCGCGGCACGGAACTTGTCACCCTCGACCCCGCCACGGGAGCCGAGAGCGTGGTGGCCGACCGCCTGCCAAGCAAGAGTTTCACCCTAGCGCCCACCGAGGACTACATCATCTACAACAAGACAACCGAGGGCAAGAAGGAGAGCAACGGCCTGCGCCGCCTCTACGACCCCGACGACCGTATGCCGGGCTGGCGCAACCGCTCCACCGTATGGCACTACGACCTGCACACGGGTATCAATCGCCAGTTGACCTACGGCGAGCAGTCCGTTTGGCTGAGCGACATCACCGAGGACGGCAAGCAACTCCTGCTCTCCTACGGCCACATGCGCCCCAACCGCCAACCCTTCCACAGCACAACACTCGTGCGAATGGACGTGGAGACGGGTCGCGTGGATACGCTCCTGAACGATACGGCCTTCATCGGCGGCGCACAGTTCTCGCCCGACGGACGCAGCCTCCTTATCAGCGCCTGCCCCGCAGCCTTCGACGGCATTGGCAGCGAGGTGCGCGAAGGCCAGCAGCCCCAGAATTTCGACACACGCCTCTACCTCTACAACATTGACGCCAAGACCGTCAAGCCCCTGCTCTGCAACTTCGCCCCGTCCGTGGACCGCACGGAATGGTCGCCCGTGGATGGTATGATTTATTTCCACGCCACGGATGGCAAGGACCTGAGCCTCTTCCGCCTCGACCCGAAAACGAGCAAGGTCATCAAGTACCAGTTGCCCGTCACGTGTGTGAGCGGCTACTCCATCGCCCTGCGCCAGAAGAACCCCACCGCCATCTTCTTCGGACAGACGGGCGAGCGTGCCCGCGATATGTATCTGTGCACCCTCTCCTCGGCCAAGCCCAAGGCCAAGCATGTGGGCGAGGTGAACTTCGACAAGATGTACGAGGGCGTGGCCATCGGAAGCTGCCACGACTGGAAATTCCAGAGTTCGCGCGGCGACAGCATCGATGGTTTCTATTTCCTGCCACCCAACTTTGATGCCACGAAGAAATACCCGCTCATTGTCTATTATTATGGCGGTTGCACGCCAACGACCAAGTCGCTGGAGTTTCAGTATCCCCTCCAGGTGCTGGCAGGCCAAGGCTACGTGGTCTATGCGCTCAACCCAAGCGGCGCCATCGGCTACGGTCAGGAATTTGCTGCCCGCCACGTGGGCACCTGGGGCGAAGGTTCGGGCGATGACATCATCGAAGGAACGAAGCAATTCGTGGCCGCCCACACCTTCGTCAACGGCGAGAAAATAGGTTGTATGGGTGCCAGTTACGGCGGCTTCATGACGCAATACCTGCAAACGCGCACGGACATCTTCGCCGCCGCCATTTCCCACGCCGGCATCTCCAACATCGCCAGTTATTGGGGCGGTGGCTACTGGGGCTATACCTATGGCGAAGCGGCTCAGTATGGTTCCTATCCCTGGAACAATCCCGACCTCTACGTGAAGCATTCGCCGCTCTTCAATGCCGACAAGATTCACACGCCCCTGCTCCTGCTCCACGGCACAGTCGACACCAACGTGCCGACGAACGAGAGCCAGCAACTCTTCACGGCCCTGCGCATCCTCGGTCGCCCCGTCAGCTATATTCAGGTGGAGGGCCAGGACCACGTCATCACCGACTACAATAAGCGCCTCGTTTGGCAGGACGCCATCTTCGCTTGGTTCGCCCATTGGTTGAAGGACCAGCCCGAATGGTGGCAGGACCTCTATCCCGAGGATAAGTTCGGACAGGACCGCAAATAGGCAGCAGCCCCCTCCCCCATTCACATCCAATTCCAGCCAGCGTTTTCCGATTCAGGAATGCGCTGGCTGGCATCTTTTTGGGAGGTGAAGGCAGGAGTACCTCACTCGCAGCAAGCGCCGCAGGGCACCTTCCCGTTTCGCCTAGGCACTTTCCCGTTTCTCTTAGGCACATAGCCAGCGACCATCGGGCAGTGGCCACTGGCTTTCCCTGAGAAAAAAATCGGGAATCTACTATTCTGAAATGGATTTGCAGGAGCAGCAGAACCAAGTCACGGCTCAGCAAACCATAGTAAGCGAAACACTGCATCGCCAAAACTATCGAGCCAGCAGCCGAAAGGCTGCGTTGAAACTAGGGGACGCAGTCCCCGACTGAAACTAGGAAGCCGCAGGCTTCCGTTGAAACTTGAAACTAGGGAGCCGAAAGGCGACCAATACAACAAGCAAGCGCAGCGAGCGAGTTGTTAAAAAGTCATACGAATTATAGCACTTTCCCCGAAAAGTTGTACCTTTGTGGCTTGCGGGCGCACCGCAACCGCCAACAGAAAGGCCTCTTGCTCATTGTGCGCCCACTATTCTTTCTTTTTGACAAACCATTCAAGCCTCAGAATATCCCCCCCAGATGAAAAATTCCATCACGTCATCCATCCTTCTCTGCCTGATTCTCCTTCTGCTCACGCCCGCCTCCGCCACGGCGCGCGACCGCGACCGCAAGCGGCCCAAGGACCCCATTGCCTCGTCTGTGCTCTACCCCGACCCTTTGCCCGCCAAGGCCGAGAAGAGCCCACGCATGACGCGCTGCAAAGCAATGAGCATGACCCGCAAGAACACTGGGCGCATCAACTCGCGCTATCGCGAAGGCATTGACGTGTCGCACTATCAAGAGCGAATCGACTGGAATACTGTGGCTGCCGCTGGCGAGATTTCCTATGTATATCTGAAAGCCACGGAAGGCGAGGACTACGTGGACCGCACCTACGAGTACAACCTGCGCGAGGCGCGCCGCGTCGGACTGAGCGTGGGAGCCTATCATTTCTACCGACCGAAGGTAGACCCCGAAGTGCAGTTCCAGAATATTATCCGCAATGTGAAAGCGGAAAACCAAGACCTCGTTCCGATGATTGACATTGAGGACCGCGGACACGTATCGCACGAGAAATTCATCCGCGACCTCCGCACGCTCATCCGCCTCGTGGAGGAGCACTACGGCCGCAAGCCGCTGCTCTATTCCTATCAGAGCTTCTACAACCAACACCTCATCGGCCACTTCCCCGGCTACCACTGGATGATGGCCAAATATGCCGAAACGCCCCCCAACCTCAAAGATGATACACCCTACATCATGTGGCAATACACCTCAAGCGGACGCATGCCCGGCATCAAGGGAAAGATTGACCGCAGTTGCATAATGGGCGACTTCGAACTACACGAACTGAGCATGTAGACCAACTGAAGAGCACATCAGGACCATGGAAAAGTTTCAACTTCATATTCTAGGCTGCGGCAGCGCCAAACCCACCACACGCCATTTCCCTTCGGCACAAGCACTGACCTTGAGCGGACGGCTATACCTGATAGATTGCGGCGAAGGAGCACAACTGCAAATGCAGCGCGCCCACCTGAAATACACCGCCGTGGACCATATCTTCATCTCCCACCTGCACGGCGACCACTGCTTCGGACTGATTGGTTTCATCTCTACGCTGGCACTCCACGGGCGAACGCAGGACCTCCACGTATATTCCCCCGATGGCCTTGAACAAATGATGAAGGAGCAACTGGCCTTCTTTGTCAACGGCATGGCCTTTGAGGTTGTTTTCCACGCCGTACCGACCGACCGCCCCACCCTCGTGATGGACGACGGACACCTGCGCGTCACGACGATTCCGCTGTGTCACCGCGTTCCCACGTGCGGCTATCTGTTTGAGGAAGTGCCCGCCCTGCCCCACATCCGCCGCGATATGATTGACTACCTCGGCATCCCGCACTACGCCATCCGAGGCATCAAGGAGGGCAACGGATGGACAACCGAAGACGGGCGCACATTCACACAAGCCCAACTCACCACGCCTGCCGCTCCGCCACGCTCGTATGCATACGTTTCCGACACGGCATACCATCCCGCCATTGCCGAACAACTCAGTGGCGTCCACCTGCTCTACCACGAGGCCACATTTGCCGAAGCCGACAGTAGCCGCGCCACGGTCACCTGCCATTCCACGGCCCGCCAAGCAGCACAGATAGCCAAGGCAGCCCAAGCCCAGCGCCTCATCATCGGACATTTCTCCTCGCGCTACGACGACGAAAACATCCTGCTCCAAGAAGCCCGCGAGGTATTCCCGCAAACAGAACTGGCCAGCGAACTCCGCGTCTTCGAACTATAGGAAACGGGCCGCCAAGCCTCCCCATCATTACTAACGCATTCCCATTAACCCTATGGAGCAAATCCTATACAACGACCCCAACATCATCTTTGTCAACCATATTGAGGAATACCAAGGCCCCAAGAAGGAGCACCCCAAAGACCGCCTGATTTTCCTAATACTGAATAAGGGAGAACTGCGCCTCAACATTGACAACCGCGAGCACGTTCTCCATAGCAACGACCTCCTGCTCTGCTTTCCCAAGCAGGATGTGGGGAGCGCCAGAACCTCAGAAGATTTCCAAGGTAGCGTGGTGCTCATCAAGGCCGAACTGGTCAAATCGCTTGTCCACAGCAGCATGCAATCGCTCAAGGATTTCTTCTATCTCCACGAGCACCCCGTGCTCCACCTCTCCCAAAATTCGCGGCGCCTCATGGCCCACTACATGACACTCCTGCGCTATCGCTACGAAAATCCGACCGAAAATTACAACACGGATATCGTCAACGCCATCCTGCAAGCCATGCTCTACGAAATGATGAACCTCATCGGTCGCACCGCCAAGCCCGAAGATTCCCACATCATCCGCCAAGGCGAGCGACTCTTCAAGAGGTTCATGGAAATGTTGGTAAACGACAAGGTCCGCTCGCGCTCTGTCAGTAATTATTCGGAGCGACTATGCGTCACGTCGAAGTACCTCAGCGCCGTTTGCAAACAACTCACGGGCCGCACAGCCTCCAGTTGGATTAACGAGTTTGTCATAAAGGATGTAGTCCGCCAGTTGTGCTACACAGACCTCAGCATCAAGGAGATTTCCCTCCGCCTGGGTTTCCCCAACGTCTCCTTCTTCGGCAAATATGTCAAGAACCAACTCGGCATGTCGCCCTCCGAATACCGCAAGATGAACGTCAAGGAATAACGCCATCCTTCCTATTATATACAGCGAAGCCTCCCCAAAGCAGGGAGGCTTCGCTGTTTTTGTCCGGAGTACACCTTCGGAAGATTTCCGCGAAACGCGATACTTAGTGAAAGTAACTGTTCTGCTCGTCCGTGGACATATCGGATTCATCCGAGACGGGCGGTTGATATTCCTCGGGATTATCGGGCTGGATAACTTGGACCGTGTCAACGCCATGGGCACGTAGGAGACTGTCGCGCAGGAGGCTATCGATCAGGAGGGAATCGATGGTGTCGGGCTCGGCCACGGCGGGCGCGCTGTACGTGGAGGGGTCAATATATTCGGCCAACGGCGGGAAGCGGCGGAGATAGCGGGGCGCCAGACGCGAATTGCTGAGCACCTTGCGCATGAAGATGCCAAAAATCGGCAGTGCTGCGCGCGCACCTTGGCCCATGCCGCCGCTGCGGAAATGGATGGAACGATATTCGCCGCCCACCCAGACACCGCCAACGAGGTTGGGCGTGACGCCAATAAACCAAGCGTCGGAATAATTGTTGGTCGTGCCCGTCTTGCCGCCGATGTCCATGCGGTCGGCAAAGCGACCCATGTAATTATCTCGGAGCAGGGACGACGAAGTGCCGCCGTCGAACACACCAGCACGGAGCATCTGCTGCATATAGAAAGCGGAGCGCGGACGCAAAACGTTGTTCACGGGCGGGTCGGCCTGATAGATGACATGGCCGTTGCGGTCGATGATGCGCTCGACGAGCACGGGCGGCACGTGCTTGCCGCCGTTGGCCACGGTGGCATAGGCATTGACCATCTCCAAGAGGTTGACATCGCTCGAGCCGAGAGGCAGCGAGGGCACATCGCTCAACTTTGAATCAATGCCCATCTGGTGGGCCAAGTCTATCACATTGCGGACGCCCACCTCCTGACCGAGGCGCACAGCTACGGTATTCACGCTCTTGGCAAAGGCACGGCGGAGCGTCATATAGGCATTCGTGGTTGTGCCGTTGGCATTGCGCGGTGACCATGTGCGCACCTCCTCGGTCTGATTGTCCACAATCTGCATCTCGATAGGCGCATCAAGGAGCGAATCGTTGGGCACGAATCCCTGCTGCATAGCAGCGGCATACACGAAAAGCTTGAACGTGGAGCCAGGTTGGCGCTGGGCCTTCACCTTGTCGTATTTCCACGTCTTGTAATTGACATCACCCACATAGGCGCGGACATAGCCGTTGGAGGGTTCCATAGCCACGAAGCCCGTGTGGAGGAATTTCACCATATAGCGGATGGAGTCCATCGAGGACATGGTGGCGGTGTGGCCGCCGTTGTAATCGAAGAGGCGCACCTCGTGGGGACGATTCATTTCCTCCCACACCTTGTCGGGCTGGTTGGGATAGCGGGCTTGGAGAATCTTGAAGGTTTCGCTGCTCTTGGCTATGTTTTCGATGAAGTTGGGAATCACGTTGCCGTTTTCATCTCGCCAGGGGTCGCGCTGGCCAGCCACGTGGTCGTTGAAGGCACGCTGGAGCGAGCGCATGTGTTCCGTGACAGCCTGTTCGGCATAGCGCTGCATCTGCTTGTCGAGGGTGGTGTAGATTTTCAGACCATCAGAGTAGGGGTCCACATCTGGGCAGTTTTCTTCGATATATCGGGCCACGGCCTCGCGGAAATACAGGGCGTCTCCCTGCTCCTTGGATTCGGCGGTGAAGTGCAGTTCGATGGGCAAGGCTTGGAGGGAGTCGCACTCGGCACGGCTGAGGTGCTGGTGCTCGTACATATTCTCCAGCACCACGTTGCGGCGCCTGAGCGAGGCTTCGGGATTTATGCGCGGATTGTACGTGCTGGTGGCCTTGAGGAGGCCGACAAGCACGGCGGCCTCTTCGGTTTTCAGGTCGCGCGGCTCTTTATTGAAATAGGTACGCGCGGCCGTCTTGATGCCGTAGGCGTTGCTGCCGAAGTCAACGGTGTTGGCGTACATCGTCAGTATCTCGTCCTTGTCGTTGAGCAATTCGAGTTCGACGGCTATCAGCATCTCCTTGCTCTTCTTGATGAGGATGCTCACGCCAGGGATATAACCCAGCAGTCCCGTGGAATATTGCGTGCGGATGCGGAACATATTCTTCACCAACTGCTGCGTGATGGTGGATGCGCCGCGCGGATGTCCCATAATGGCATCCTTTCCCGCGGCGGCCAGTCCGTGGAAATCGATGCCGTGGTGGCTGTAGAAGCGTTCGTCTTCGGTGTCTACGAGGGCCTTGAAGAAGACGGGCGCAATGCTGTCCATGGGCACGGAGGTGCGGTTCTCATCGTAGAGCTTGCCTATGAGCGTGCCGTCGGAGTAGTAGAGCTCGCTGGCTTCGGGATTGCGCGGATTCATTATCTCGAAGGGCGAGGGCGACTTACCGAAGAGCCAAAAGAGGTTCAGGGTCAGGGCAACGGCATAAAGGAAGGTAAAGCCGATGACGGAAAGGAAGATGACCCACAAGCGGAACCACCACGAACGGCCGCGGTACAGACTGAAATACCAACGCCAGAAGGAGCGCCATCCCCGCCAAATGGAGGCAAGAATGCGGACCCAGCGACGCCGCCGAGGTTGCGCAGAAGAATTTTGTTTGGGTTGGACGGACTTTTTCATAATAATTATTGAAAGAGGAATGGGTGGTTGTTAGGAGTTAGTATCGGTTGGGGGGGAGCCCCAATGGAAATCTAAATAACAGGGCGCGCAGGCATCGCGGTGGTTTTTAAACACGAATGTTTCGAATTTATCGAATACTGGAGAGTGTGTTTTCTTTTTTCCACCACGAATGATTCTAATTTTGGCAGGGTGGGCTGCTCTCACCTGCATTCGTGTGCTTCGGATAGATTCGTGTGAAGCACGAATTGAATTGTTCCTTCAGTTAGCCTCTCAGCCACATTCGAAAAATTCGTATTATTCGTGGTAACTACTCAGGTTGTTTTCTTTGCAAACAACTCCCAACTAAGTGTTAGGCCCAAGATCAGGTTAGAAAGACAAAAACCAAGCTAAACCCCTTGAAGAGTCTGGGGCTTCGCCCTGGTGTTAGGTTTTCGGCTGGGTCTTATAAGAGCAAGCTCTTAACGCCCCACCCGAAAACCTAACACCACCTTCTTTCAGAAGGCCAACAGCCTCTTCAAGGCGATAAACAGG
>SFID01000104.1 GCA_004555425.1 Bacteroidales bacterium | reverse complement strand
AGCAGCCGTAAGGCTGCGTTGAAACTAGGGGACGAAGTCCCCGAATGAAACTAGGAAGCCGCAGGCTTCCGTTGAAACTAGGCTGCAAAGCAGCCGTTGAAACTAAGGGAGCGCAGCGACCGAAACGAGGCAGAGGGAGCGCAGCGACCGCGCCTCGTAATATAACACATCCGCGACCCTAGGTTGTGCAAAACTCGTCTTTTAACATTTCATAGATTGTTGCGAAATGTTAAAACGATTTGCATTTCGCAGAAAAATATATTATCTTTGTACTAGCGAAGAGGAAAGAGCCCCAAACACGGGGTTCTTTCCTCTTTTTTTGCCCATTATAAAGGAAGAAATACATAGGAAGTTGGAAATTCTATATGCTTTAGCGGAAATTTTCTTGGCTTTATCGGAAATTTTCTTGGCTTTATCGGTGCGCGAATTGACGATATAGGGATTTTTTCGCGGCCGAAAATATAAAAGATATTAAAAGTTTTCGCGCGAAAAAAGTTGGATTTAACATTTCGGGGTAACTACTCAGGTAGATTTTTAATTGCAAGGTGCGGTACATTTCTCACCTCGGCCATACGCCCAATATCGCTGAGCCACACGTCTTCAAGCAAGGTGAGGTACATTGCCTTGCAACCACCTAAGTAGTTACGATATATCACCATTCAAGGGACGTGCGGCACATTGCTCACCTCCGAGGACGAGGAGGACGAAGCCGCCGCAACGCAAAAAAAATCGCTCTATTCCCTTTTCGTTTGGTCAATTATACCGCTCCGTTTCTCATCCATACAGAAATATCGTACCTTTGCACTTGCAGAGACGGAGGCACGCCCGCCTCCCCTCCTTTCTAAGAAAATATGACGCCATGAAAAAAATCCTTTTTACCCTTGTGCTGCTGATCCTGCCCCTGGGCATGCTTGCGCAGCACACCTATACGCTGGACGAATGCCGAAATTTGGCCCTGAAACAAAACAAGCAGTTGGCCATCCAGCAGACGCAAATAGATAAAGCCACCTACGACCGCAAGGCTGCTGGCACCAACTATCTGCCCAAGGTGTCGCTGGCCGCTGGCTATATGCTGACGAGCCAGGAAATCTCTCTGCTGAGCGATGATCAGAAGGCCACGCTCTCCAACCTCGGCACCAATATGACGGGCAACCTCTCGCAGGCCATGACGCAAATCGTGCAGCAGCACCCCGAACTGGCACCGCTCGTGCAACAGGCGGGACAGTTGATGCCAAATGTGGCGGGAGCGGTCAATGGCATGGGACAAAGCGTGGTGGATGCCCTCCACACGGACACGCGCAACGCAGTGGCAGGCGCTGTTCTGCTCACCCAGCCCCTCTATATGGGCGGCAAGATTCGCGCCTACAACCAAATCACCCACTACGCCGAGGAAATCGCGCAGGAGAAGTTGCGCGGCGGACGGCAGGAGGTTATCCTGCAAGTGGACCAGGCGTATTGGCAAGTGGTTTCGCTGGCAAACAAGGAGCGGCTGGCCATCAGTTATCGCGATATGCTCCAGCAGTTGAACAAGGACGTTGAAGCACTCATCCGCGAGGGAGTGGCCACACGCGCCAATGCCCTCAACGTGAGCGTGAAACTCAACGAGGCGGAGATGACCCTGCTCAAGGTGCAGGACGGACTGACCCTCGCGCGTATGCTGCTCTGCCAGATTTGCGGACTGCCGCTCGAATCGTCGCCCCAGCTGGCGGAGGAGAAGATGGAGGACCTCTCGGCTGTGCCAATGCCCTTGGCCAGCACCGACAGCCTGAGTTGGCAGTGGCGCCCCGAACTGCGCCAACTCGAAAAGGCGGTGAACATCTACGATGCTAAGGTGCAGGTGCAGCGCAGCGACTACCTGCCACATCTGGCCCTGATGGGCGGCTACGCCACGACCTATCCTTCGCTGGTCAACGGATTCGAGAAACGTTTCCGCGGCATCTGGAATGTGGGCGTGACGCTCAAGGTGCCCGTGTGGAACTGGGGCGAAGGCCGCTACAAGGTGCGCTCGGCCAGGGCGGAGGCACAGATTGCCCGCCTCAACCTGGACGAGGCCCGCGAGAAGGTGCAACTGCAAGTGAGCCAAAGCCGCCTGCGCGCCAACGAGGCGGAGCGCAAACTCCGACTGAGCGAGCACAACCTCGAACAGGCAGAGGAAAACCTGCGCGTGGCACAGGCGGGTCACAAAGAGGGTGTTGTCAGCACAACCGACCTGCTCGGCGCACAAACCGCCTGGCTGCAAGCCCACAGCGAGCGCATCGACGCACAGATTGACGTAATGATTACTCGCAGCATGCTGGACAAGGCGCTGGGACGGCTGGGAGAGTAGCGGTCGCTTTGCTCCCTTAGTTTCAGCGGTAGCTTCGCTCCCTGGTTTCAACGGAAGCCTGCGGCTTCCTAGTTTCAGGGAATCCCTTCGGGCTTCCGGTTTCAACGCAGCCTGCGGCTGCTGGCTCGATAGTCTTGGGATTACGTTGCAAAGTGTGTGTGTACAGAGTTCTTCCTCATCGACAAGCACCTTCTCATACCTTCAATCATCCAGCATATTGACAAGCACCTCCTGATACATTCAAACATCCACAATAATTACATAGGAATCTTGCCGCTGCTTTTTGGAAAGAGTGGGCAGATTCTTCCCTCTTATTTTAATCACCATGAAATCCAAAAACAATCTGAACCTCTTGCCCGCGCTGGCCATCCTTGCCACCGTGGCTATCCTCGTCGCCATAGGCGGCACATTTGCCTTCTCCCACCACCAAGACTACATTCAGGGACAGGCCGAAACCGAAGAGTATCGCGTATCGAGCAAAGTGCCAGGACGCGTCTACCGCTTCTACGTGAAAGAGGGCGACCAAGTGCACGCTGGCGACACGCTGGCACTGCTCGAAGCACCCGATATTGACGCCAAACTGGCACAAGCCGAGGCTGCACAATCGGCTGCTATGGCGCAAAACCGCAAGGCCGAGCGCGGGGCACGCCAAGAGCAAATTCGCGCTGCCTACGAGATGTGGCAGAAAGCAAAAGCGGGACTCGAAATCACCCAGAAATCCTACGAACGCATCAAGCGCCTGCACGATGAAGGCGTGATGACAGCACAGAAACTGGACGAGATTACCGCACAGCGCGATGCCGCCATCGCCACCGAGCAAGCGGCCAAGGCGCAATATGATATGGCCGTCAATGGTGCTGACCGCGAAGACAGAGCAGCAGCCATGGCACTGGTGGAAAAAGCCCGCGGCGCCGTGCGCGAAGTCAATTCGTACCTCAGCGAAACCGTGCTCATAGCCCCCTGTGCAGGCGAGGTGAGCGAGATTTTCCCGCAGGAGGGTGAACTCGTGGGCACAGGAGCGCCCATCATGCACATTGCCAAAATGCAGGATATGTACGTGACCTTCAACGTGCGCGAAGACCGCCTCGGCGCTCTGAAAATGGGACAAACCATCAAGGCAACCGTTCCCGCACTGGGCGACAAGGTAATCAGCGTGCGCATCAACCACATCAAAGACCTCGGTAGTTATGCAGCCTGGAAAGCCACCAAGGCCACTGGCGACTACGACCGACGCACCTTCGAGGTGAAGGCCGTACCGGTGAAGGCCATTCCCGAACTGCGCCCTGGTATGTCGGTGCTCCTGAAATAAGCGGGCACACCTATTATATAATATATATAGGAGTAGCAGCGACCTATCCCTTCCATCGCATTACCAATACATTCGAACTAGCAGCCAAAGGCTGCGTTGAAACCAGGGAGCAAAGCGACCGTTGAAACTAGGGAGCAAAGCGACCGACTGAAACTAGGGAGCAAAGCGACCATTGAAACTCTGAAACTAGCAGCCGAAGGCTGCGCAAGACTATGTCCCATCCCCTACCCCAAATAATAAAGCGCGAATTTCTGCGTTTGGCCAAGGACCCTGTGTATATCTTTTGCATGGTCCTGGCTCCACTCGTTTGCTTCGTGTTCTTCACCTCACTGATGGACGAGGGCCTGCCACAGGAGTTGCCCGTCGGCTTGGTGGACCAAGATGCCACAACAACGAGTCGCCAGATCTCGCGCAATCTCGACGCTTTCCAGCAGACACGCATTGTGGCGCACTATCCCGATGCAAGCGAAGCACGGCGCGCCGTGCAGCGTGGCGAGATTTATGGTTTCTACCTCATACCCAAAGGCACGGCTCGCAAAGCCCTGCGACAGGAACAGCCTCGCCTGTCCTTCTACATGAACTATTCCTACCTCGTGGCAGGCAGCCTCATCTATCGCGATATGCGCATGATGAGCGAACTGGCCTCGGGCGCAGCCGCACGAAGCGTGCTCTACGCCAAAGGAGCCACAGAGGGACAAGCCATGGCCTATCTCCAACCCATTGTCATTGAAACACACGCCATCGGCAACCCTTGGCTGAACTACAATATCTATCTCAGCAACACACTCCTGCCCGGCATCCTGATGCTCTTCGTTTTCATGGTGACGGTCTATAGCATCGGGTCGGAAATCAAGGAGCGACAGGGCAGCCGCTTGCTGGCTATGGCCCACGGGAATATGCTCCACATCATCGTAGGTAAGCTCCTGCCGCAAACACTTATCTTCCTGTTGATGGGCTCGGCCTATGTGTTCTATCTGTATGGCTATTTGCAGTTCCCCTGCCACTGCGGCATTCCCTCCATCTGGGCATTGATGGCCCTCTTCGTACTGGCCTCGCAGGGCATGGGCGTGATGATGATTAGCGCATTGCCCACACTGCGCCTCGGTCTGAGTTTCGCATCGCTGTGGGCCGTCATTTCGTTCAGCATCTGCGGCATGTCGTTCCCCGTGATGGCCATGGACCCCACGCTCCAGGGTTTGTCGCTGCTCTTTCCGCTGCGCCATTATTTCCTGATATACGTCAACAGCGCGCTGGATGGCTATCCCCTGCTCAACGCCTGGCCCTACATTGTGGCCCTCATCGGTTTTGCGTCACTGCCCTACCTTCTAGCCTGGCGGCTCAAGCACGTACTGCTGCACGCCAAGTATGAGAAATAACTATCCCCCCTCTATGATTCGTAGATACCTCCAATATCTCCAGCAGTCCCTTCGCGATTGGAACGAAATATTTCTGAGCGAATTGCGGACAATATTCAGCGACGCAGGTGTGTTGATTTTCTTCATCCTTGTGCCGCTGGGCTATCCCCTGCTCTATACCTTTATATATAATAAGGAGACTATCCGCGAGGTGCCCGTGGCCGTCGTAGACAACAGTCGCACGAAAATCAGCCGCGAATACCTTCGCCGCCTTGACGCTACGGCCGATGTGCAAATCGTCAGCCATTGCGCCGATATGGCAGAGGCACGCGACCTCGTCCGCGAGCGCGAAGCCTATGGTGTGGTGGAGATTCCCGCAGATTTCAGCAAGGCTCTCAACCGCGGCAAGCAGACTTCCGTGAGCATCTTCGTGGACATGAGCGGACTGCTCTACTACAAAGCCATCCTCACCAGCAACACCAACGTGTCGCTCTCAATGAATGCCGACATCAAAGCGCAACGTGCCGGTGCCACTACCGCCCAGCAGGAAGCCGTCAGCGTACAGCCGATTGCCTACGAGGAGGTAAGCCTCTTCAATCCGACCAATGGCTTCGCCTCATTCCTTATCCCCGCCGTGCTGATATTGCTTATCCAGCAAACGCTCATCCTTGGCGTGGGCATGGCAGCAGGCACGGCGCGCGAGGCTGGACGTCTGGGACGATTACTCCCAGCCATGGAGCGGCGCGGCGGACTGATGCGCATCATCCTGGGCAAGGGGGCAGCCTATCTGCTGGTGTATCTGCCCATATCGGTCTATGTGCTCGGCATCGTTCCCCACCTCTTCCGCCTCAACCAACTGAGCAATCCGTGGACGCTGCCCCTATTCGTGGTGCCCTATCTCATGGCCTGCATCAGTTTCTCCCTAGCCCTGAGTGCGATTCTCAAGCACCGCGAAACGGTCATCCTTCTCGTGGTCTTCACCAGCGTACCCCTGCTCTTTATCTCGGGCATCAGTTGGCCAGGCTCCTCCATTCCCGATTTCTGGAAATACGTCTCGTACATCT
This sequence comes from Bacteroidales bacterium, assembly GCA_004555425.1. Lineage (GTDB taxonomy): Bacteria > Bacteroidota > Bacteroidia > Bacteroidales > Bacteroidaceae > Alloprevotella. The sequence goes on along the minus strand of SFID01000104.1, from coordinate 3,443 downwards.
TCCCCTCCACCTTCGGCATCAACGGCTTCATCAAGGCCAACAACATGGGCGCACCGCTGGCCTACCTCCGCACGGAGTGCACTATGCTGTGGCTGCAAGCCTTCCTGTATTTCTTTGTAGCCGTAGCAATGTACCGCAGAAATCTCATGCGAATCAAGGACTGAACGGCCGCAAAGTCCTGCGGCAAGGGCTAATATCTTAAAAATTAGTCGTATCTTTGCCAACGAAAAAAGAAAATAGGAGAAAAATATGTTTGAAAATCTCAGCGAAAGACTTGAACGCTCGTTCAAAATATTAAAAGGCGAAGGCCGCATCACGGAAATCAACGTGGCCGAAACGCTCAAGGACGTACGCCGCGCCCTCCTTGATGCCGACGTCAATTATAAGGTAGCCAAGACCTTCACCGATACTGTCAAGCAAAAGGCCCTCGGACAAAACGTGCTCACCGCCGTGAAGCCGGGACAACTGCTCGTGAAGATTGTACACGACGAACTGGCCACACTCATGGGAGGTACGGCACAGGAACTCCAACTCAAGAGCCATCCCTCCGTCATCCTCATGGCAGGTCTCAACGGTGCGGGTAAGACCACCCTCTCGGGCAAACTCGCACTCCTGCTCAAGACAAAGAAAAACCGCCGTCCCCTGCTCGTGGCCTGCGACGTCTATCGTCCCGCAGCCGTTGAGCAACTCCGCGTGCTGGCAGAGCAGATTGACGTGCCCATCTACATGAATCTGGAGAGCCAAGACCCCGTGGCCATCGCCCGCGAAGGCATCCAGCACGCCAAGGCCAAGGGATACGACACGGTTATCGTCGATACCGCTGGTCGTCTGGCTGTTGACGAGGAACTGATGCGCGAGATTGCGGCCATCAAGGAGGCTTGCCAGCCCGACGAAACGCTCTTTGTTGTTGACGCCATGACGGGACAGGACGCTGTGAATACCGCCAAGGAATTCAACGACCGTCTGGACTACGATGGCGTCGTCCTGACGAAACTCGACGGCGACACCCGCGGCGGTGCAGCCCTGAGTATTCGCACCGTGGTGGACAAGCCCATCAAATTTGTCGGCACAGGCGAGAAAATGGAAGCCCTCGACGTGTTCCACCCCGAGCGAATGGCCGACCGCATCCTTGGTATGGGCGATATCGTCAGCCTTGTGGAGCGCGCACAAGCCCAATACGACGAGGAGGAAGCCAAGAAGCTGCAGCGCAAAATCCAGAAGAACCAATTCGACTTCGACGATTTCCTCGGCCAGATTCAGCAAATCAAGAAAATGGGCAACCTCAAGGAACTCGCCTCCATGATTCCCGGCGTGGGCAAGGCTCTCAAGGACATTGACATCGATGACAACGCCTTCAAGAGTATCGAAGCCATTATCCAGTCTATGACCCCGAAGGAGCGCAAGCACCCCGAAATCCTCAACCAAAGCCGCAAGAACCGCATCGCCAAGGGTTCGGGCACCACACTGCAAGAGGTAAACCGCCTCGTCAAGCAGTTTGACCAAACGCGCAAGATGATGAAGATGGTGACTGGCTCGAAGATGGGCAAGATGATGGGCAAAATGCCTATGATGCCTGGGATGCCCGGAATGCCGAAAATGAAATAAGAAATTATAAACAAAAGGGCAGGCCTCAGAACATTCAGAGCCTGCCCTTACTTTTAGTGGATAGCCTATAAATCCTAGGGGATAGCCTATAAATTAGTCTTTGATGGGATGTTGGTTTCTATTAGGCTTAGATTTCTTTCTACCTCTGACAGAACCCACCTTATAAGCGTAACCATACAAACATCTATACCATGACAATCATTGACGGCAAAGCCACTGCGGCTCAAATCAAGCAGGAAATTGCGGCCGAGGTTCAGCAGATGATAGCCAACGGCATGAAACGGCCGCACCTCTCAGCCGTACTCATCGGCCACGATGGCGGCAGCGAAACCTACGTGCGCAACAAAATTTTGGCTTGCGAAGCCTGCGGCTTCACCTCCTCGCTCCACCGCTTCGAGGACGACGTGACGGAGGAAGAACTCCTCGACTGCATTCACCAACTCAACAACGACCCCGACGTGGACGGCTTTATCGTGCAACTGCCCCTGCCCCACCACATCAACAAGGAGCGCATCATAGAAGCCATTGACTACCGCAAGGACGTGGACGGCTTCCATCCCATCAACGTGGGCCGTATGGCCATCGGCCTGCCCTGCTTCCTCAGCGCCACGCCCCGCGGCATCCTCGAACTCCTCCAACGCTACCACATCGAGATGAGCGGAAAGAAATGCGTCGTGCTGGGCCGCAGCAACATTGTGGGCAAGCCCATGTCGCAACTCATGATGCAGAAGGAACATGGCGACACGACCGTCACCGTATGCCATAGCCACAGCCAAGACATCGCGGAGGAATGCCGCCAAGCAGACATTCTCATCGCCGCCATCGGCAAACCTGGCTACGTGACGGCCGACATGGTGAAGCCCGGAGCCGTAGTCATCGACGTAGGTACGACCCGCGTGCCCGACCCCAGCCGTCCCAGCGGCTACCGCCTCTCGGGCGATGTTGATTTCGAGCACGTAGCTCCCCTGTGCAGCTATATCAGTCCCGTTCCCGGCGGCGTCGGTCCCATGACCATCTGTATGCTGATGCGCAACACGCTGGCGGCTGCCAAGCACGAGTATTACTAGCAGGGGGAAAGAAAAACGCAGACGATTTCAGCGTAAAATGCTATGTACCGCACGTTGCTTGCAACGTGTGGCCCAGCGAAAATGGAACTTGAGGATATTTCCAAATTTCGCGGAGCCACACGCAAGCAACGTGCGGTACATTGCATTTACGCTGAAAGCAAACTGGCTATATGGCTGGACACAAAAAAGGATTGCCGTTTCTGGCAATCCTTCTTTTCTAGTAGCGAGAAAGGGACTTGAACCCTTGACCTTCGGATTATGAATCCGACGCTCTAACCAGCTGAGCTATCTCGCCATTCGCGGAGTAGGTTTCCCCCTCGTTTGCGAGTGCAAAAGTAGAAAATATATTTGAAACTGCCAAATGCTTTGCAGTTTTTTTTGCTTTCCCGCGCAAAATGGATTTCGGATGGATTTCGGATTTATATAGATTACGGGTTACTACTTAGGTAGATTATTGCTGGCCAGGGATACTATTCGGTGCGCACAGACGGTATGATTATCGGGCCATAAGTTGGTTGCAAAACCTGAACTTGTCATTTCAACAACGGAGATTCCCGTTTTTTTCTCGGGCTTTCCCAGCGACCCGCGCCCGCGGGTCACACGACCCGCGCTCGCAGGTCACACGACCCGCGCCCGCAGGTCACGCGACCCGCGGGCGCGGGTCGCTGGCTTTGCGCCGAAGCGAAACGGAAATAAGCCTTGGAAAACCAGCATCTCCTAGAGGCAGAACCTATCATTGGCTTGCGATAGCCGTAAAACCATCCAAGCATC
>SFID01000103.1 GCA_004555425.1 Bacteroidales bacterium | reverse complement strand
CTTCTGAAAGAAGGTGGTGTTAGGTTTTCGGGTGGGGCGTTAAGAGCTTGCTCTTATAAGACCCAGCCGAAAACCTAACACCAGGGCGAAGCCCCAGCCTCTTCAAGGGGTTTAGCTTGGTTTTTGTCTTTCTAACCTGAACTTGGACCTAAAACTTAGTTGGGAGTTGTTCGCAAAGAAAACCACCTGAGTAGAACCCCAAAATGTAAAAAATGCAGGGTTTGAAAATAAATATCTTTTAACTTTCGGAAATCCTACATCGGCAATTCGCGCACCAACTTCGCCAAGAAAAAATCCGCTCGCCGAGAGAAAAAATTTTATCTCCCTTAGAAATTTTTCTACATCCGATGTTTTTTTCCCTTCATAATGGGCTAAAAAAGAGGAGAAAGCCCCGTGTTCAAGGCTCTCTCCTCTTCGCTACTACAAAGATACAACATTTTTCGCCGAAATGCAAATCGCGTTAACATTTCGCAACATTCTGTGAAATGTTAAAAGACGACTTTTGCACACGCGAGCCTCCGGGATGTTGTATATTAGGCAGGTCCTATTGGTAGGTTCTAATAATTGGTTTCAATGGAAGGTAGATTTACTTTTCTTGCTTGGATGCCTTCCCATTGAAACGAATGTATAGACCCTACCTTAAGAGGCACGCTTGCAGGCTGGCTTTCGTATGCGCCAGGGAAGGGGCGATGCCCGATGCTCCCCTTGCAAAATTCGGGCTCCACTTGAAACCAGCAGTCCGCAGGGCTGCGTTGAAACATATCTTTCAACTTTCATTTTTATTTCATTTATGTTATCACAAACTCCAAGAAGCAGTTCGGCGCCCATCACGTTCCGCCATTTCTGCCGCAAGGGCTACGCGCTCTTTGCCTGCTTGGGTCGCGAGGTGCGTGTCGGTGTGCTGGGTGCAGCCACCCTCGCCTGCGCTGCGCCCTGCCTCCAGGCCAAGACCTTGCCCGTGCTTGCAGAGAGCCATGCGGCCGATTCGGTTGGTGCGCCCGAACAGGAGGTTGACGAGGTGGTCGTTCTCGCCTCGCGCACTCCGATGGCTGCCAACCTGGTGGCCCGACAGGTGATGACACTCAGCCAACAAGACCTTGAAGCGGCGGGTGTCACGTCGATCAACGACTTGTTGAAATTAGCCGTCGGCATTGATGTCCGACAACGCGGCGGCTTTGGTATGCAAACGGACATTAGCATCAACGGCGGTACGCACGACCAGATTGCCATCCTTATTAACGGCGTACCCATCAGCAATCCCCACACGGGCCACAACGCGGCCGATTTCCCCGTCAACCTTTCCGACATTCAGCGCGTCGAGATTCTCGAAGGCGCTGCCTCGCGTGTGCTTGGCAGCCAAGCCTTCAGCGGCGCCATCAACGTCATCACACGCCCCGATGCTTCGGCCAGCAATACCGCTGGTGCATCGCCCCATTCGGTCAAGGCCGAAGTGGCTGCGGGCAGTTATGCCACGGTGCTGGGCGAGGCCATGTACGCCTACGATGCCCGCCGCAAGGGTCGCCTCCACGCCTCGGTGAGCGGCAGCGGACGGCGGTCGGACGGCGCTGTGACGAACAGCGATTTCCGGGGTACGAAGTGGTTTGGCCAACTGGCTTATGACCACCGCGCCTTCACCCTTGCGGCGCAGGCGGGTACGACCATCAACGACTTTGGCGCCAATACGTTCTATTCTGCCGCCTATCCCAATCAGTGGGAGGCCACGCAGCGCCACCTAGCCTCGGTCACAGCCGATGTGCCCCTGCGCTTCAGTGGGCCGCACAAGCGCAATGTGACGCTCCACCTCAGTCCGCAGGTGGCGTGGATGCGCAACCTTGACCATTTTCAACTCATCCGCGACACGCCCACGGGCGAGAACTTCCACCGCACGGACGTGCTCACCACTGCACTCAACGCCTGGTTGGACTGGCGAATAGGACGCACATCGGTGGGCGGCGAATGGCGGCGCGAGGAAATCATCAGTTCGAACCTGGGCCAACCGCGCGCACTCCCCTCTGGGCACTACAACCACTACGACGGGCGCAGCAACGTGAGCCTCTACGCCGAACAGAGCCTCATCCTGCGCGCCTTCACCCTCTCGGTGGGCTTCATGGCTGAGCGCAATACGGCCATCGACAACCGCTTCCGCTTCTATCCCGGCGTGGACCTGAGTTACCGCATCGCCCCTGCCCTGCGCCTCTACGCCTCGTGGAACCGCTCCTTGCGCCTGCCTACGTTCACGGACCTGTATTACAAGAGTCCCACGCAGCAAGGCAACGTGGGACTGCGGCCCGAGGAGTGCTCGGCCTGGAATCTAGGGGTGGACTGGCTGCACCGCCTGGGAAATGTCAAGGCGAAGGTTTACTATAATCGCGGCACGAACATGATTGACTGGGTGATGTTCTCAGCCGATGACAAATACCACGCCACGAATTTCCAACTGGACAACGTGGGCATCAGCCTCACCTCTACGCTCCACCTCGACCGCCAATGGGGCACGCGCCAGCCACTGCGCCGCCTCACCCTGGGCTATGCCTACATCCATCAGCACAGACGCGACGACCAAGCGTATTTCAAGTCAAACTATGCCATGGAATACCTGCGCCACAAGGCCACAGCCTCGCTCGAACACCACATCTGGCGCAACCTCTCGGCCACGTGGAATCTCCGCGTGCAGGACCGCGCAGGCGCCTATCTGGTCTATAAGAACGGCCAAAACACTGGCGAGTTGCAACCCTACGGCGTTCACGCCATCCTTGACGGCCGCTTGCAATGGCAAATGCGGCGGTGGAAGGTTTATGCCGACGTGACGAACATCACCAATACGCGCTATTTCGACCTCGGTAATGTGCGCCAGGCCGGAACGATGGTGATGGTGGGCGGAAGCCTTACGCTTTAAGACGGCTCCTGTAAATCAGTTTCATGATAAGGCAGAAAATCCTGTCTGTCTGGACGTCTTCACCGCTCTCGCACGGTATCTTGATGCTTTTCATCCAGACACGCGCCTGCTGCACTTCTTCATGGAAAACAAAGCCTACTGTACGACTGCCGTGAACACATCGCAAACTGATTTCCAGCACCCTCGTTAAGCGCAAACTACAAAGCAATCATCGTTTCAACGCAGCAGCAGACTGCTGTATAAATTGGGGACGCAGCGACCTTTTCAACAAAGGTGCACTGCGTCCCCAAAATTTATCAAAAAGCACGCTGCTACATCTACTTCACCAGAACCTTCCACACGCGAACTGTGCCGTCGGCTGCAACAAGGCGCACCATATAAATACCGGGCGCTGAAACTTGCAACTGGGCTTGGCCGGCCACCGCACTCTGATGTACAAGCAGGCCTGCGGCGGAGAAGACCTCGGCTGTGCCCCATGCGTTTGTCAGGGCAAGGGTGCGGGCCGCCGAAAGGTGCAGGCGGGCGGCGGAAAGGGCTGCGGGAGCCTCGTCAATGCCCGTGGTGGTGTTGCCATCGAATTGGTAGGTTATGGGAACCGTCTCGCTGCCGCCGCGGAAGAGGGCTGCGATGCCGTATTTATGAGCGCCGGCAGGGGCATTCGTATCCAGGAAGAGGAGGTTGCCCGTTGTGCCCACCTCGTGGCCATCGCGGTAGATGCGGAAGCCGATGGGGAATTGCAACTGGCAAGAGGGGTCCGTCACAACCTCATCCAGACCCGTAATGGCAGTGACAGATTTTGGCGTGGGATAGGATAACTCAGCACTGATGTACCAATGGCCTTGCGGGTCTTGGGCTTCCTCCCACGTGTCGCCCGACTTGAGAAGGCAACCGCCGTTCTGGTAGGGGCCGATGTCGGTCATGAGTTCCAACTGCTTGCTTGTGCTCTTCACATGTGCGCCTATATAATAGGTACGTCCCTTGATAATGGTCACAGGTTCGGTCAAGCCGACGCGCGTCCAGGCACTTGCGCCAAATTCTTCGGCTTTGCGGCGCGCGACAATGGTGGGATTTTCGCCGTTCTTGTCCGTTTGCCATACGCGCACCTCATAACTGGACGTGGCAGGGTAAGTCAAGGGGAAAATATTGACTGCCGTAATCTTCGCTCCCTTATATACGATAAGATCTTCGGCCGAGAAGCGCTGCACATAGTCAAGCGAATCAATGCCGCTGAGGTGCAGGATATTGTATTCGCCAAGGCCGGGTGTGAGGTCAATACGTGTGAGACGGTCGCCAAGGGTCCAGCGCAGCGTATTGGTTGTCGTGCCATCCTCGCGCAGGGCCGTGATGCCCTCCACGTTGTTGAGCGGCAACTTGATGATATGTGTGGCCACGGGCGAAACGTTGCCGTCGCTGTACGTGGCATCTATCTCATAATTGAGAAGGCCATCGTTGCTCGGCGATGCGTCATAGTAGGACAGCGAAGTGGTTGTGGCAATTTTCTCGTTGTTTCTGTAAATCGTATATTGCTTCGGGCTCTGGTAAGTGCCGTTGGCGGCAGGAGCGCTCCAAGTGAGCTGAACACTGCCGCGCATGGCCTCGGCCTTGAAGTCGCGAGGTGCGGGCGGAACGCTCAGAGCGGTGTACTGGAAAGAGACTTTGCCGCCAGATTCTGCTATCTGCGAAATCGAGAAATACGAGCGGCGGCCTGCGCGCGACTTAGAGGAGGGCAGCGTGTTGTCGGAGAACTCCGTCTTGCGGCCTGAGCCGGGGAAAGGTGCGCCGGGCTTCGTCAGGTCGCCGTAAGAGGAACTGTATTCGTTGGGATCGCGGCCCGCATCGGCGCAAACGGTGTACATAGCCTGCGGATAGAGCGCGTTGAGTGTGCCGGGAAGGACGCGCTGCGAAATGAGCGTTTCGTCGGCATGGTAAATCAGCATACCGCTGCCAGGCAGCGCGGAATTGAATTGGCCCTCGCGCTGACAGTTCTCAATAATAAAATATTCGCCCGGCGTAGTTGTGTTGACGCAATAGGCTGTCGGCGAACTGTAAGCCGAGGGCATATCGCTGATGCGGGTTGTCGTGGTAAGCGTCTCAGGAGTGACCCATCCTAGTTGAATCTTCTGCCACATGTTAATGGGAGCGGGACGGTCGCCGCTGTTTCCGTTCCATCCGCCGCCGCCCATGATGTCCCAGACTCCTGTTCCGCCGTACTCGCCGCCGCTTGCGCCGTAATCGGTGTCGTAGAAGTCGGGCGAGCCAAGGTTGTGGCAAAACTCGTGACAAATAACGCCGATATTGCTCATAGCACCCTCGCGACCAATCTCGGGCTGGATGGTATAGCGATTGATTACGATGCCGCCCACAGAATAACCGTAAATTTCGCTACTGTGAGACCAAATATCGGCACTGCTTCCCGTCATCTCCTGACCTTCTCCCTGATGGAAAACGGCCAGACCGTCGAGAATACCATCGCCATCGTTGTCGAAATCGGCAATGTTGATTTGGTCGGCCACGATGCGGAGGGCCTCAATAATGAGTTCGTGGGCATTTTCGGTATTGTAGAATCTTTTGTTACCGTTTACCTTGATCCAGGGTGTCACAGTGGTTTCGATGTCCAGTTGTCCGTAACTCTGCTCGAGGTAATAGTCGCGGAAGGAACCGATACCTTTGTAGTTCTCCTGGTTCATCAGGTGCTGGAAATCCTCCTGCGTGTAGGTGGTTTCCGTGTCGTTGAAGTTGATGAGCAGGAGCAGAAGTTTGCGTTTGCCTTTGGTGGGAAAGGAAGTGGTAATCTGCAAATTCTTGGCGCGACGCGGCCCTTTCAGACTGGCCGAGGGCTGCGTGGCGAGTTCGGTCACGGCAGGCGCACTGCCAGTGAGGCGGGCAGGAATACCTGCGCGAATGGCGGGCGCACTGCTGCCTTCGTAGCGAAGGGCCGAGGGCTGGAGGAATCCCTGTGCGTCGCGCTCGGCAAAGGCCCAGAAGCCTAGGTCATCGCGCAGAAGGGTATAGCCATCGGGCGTGCTGGCCCAATGGTGGTGCTCATCGCCGTGCAGATAAAGGCTAACGATGCGGCCGTCGGGCTGCTTGGCCTGAATCAATCCGGGATAGGCGGGCATGGCCTGTGCGGCGCAAAAGAGGAGCGCGGCAAGAGCGGAGAGAATGATGCGTTTCATAATAATATGGGGGAGTTTTCAATACTGGAAATAAGATAGGTTCTATAATTTCGTTTCAAGATAAAGGTAGAAAATCTTCTCCCTTTGAAACAAATTTATAGAACCTACCTATGTACGGAAGTCTTATTTCAGCACAACCTTGACAGCGCCGTTGCGGCCCGATACAATATACATGCCAGCGGGCAGGCCAGCAGTGCTCAGACTGCAAGCCGAACTCTCAGCCGTGGCGGTGCGAACGATGCGACCCGTCTGGTCGAAGAGCACAACGCGTTCGCCAGCCTCTGTGCCGGCAATCTGAATCTGACTGCCTGCTACGAGTGCGCCAAGTTTCTGCTTTGCGTCGGCTGCGCCCTCAATGCCGTCGGGCACATAGCCCTTGGAGAAGGAGCCCCAAACGGTGAGGTTGAAGATGTAGTCGGACTTGGTCGGGTCAATGCTGCTGAGGTTGTACCAGCGGCCGTCCACCTGTGCTTTGCTGTTTTCGGGCAGCGCGTAGGGCTTGGCGTGGATGCCCGAAACGCCTGCTTTGCTCTTGGCAAGGCCGAAGGCCACGTAGGAGCGCGTCACGTTGGGGTCAGGCGATTCGATGGGGAAGTTGTCATCGTACTCCATAGCGATGTAGAAGTTGCCCTGCACGGTGATATTGTTGTTGGTGAAATCAAAACCCCACATCTTGGGATGCTCATAACCGATACCCATCGTGCCAAACTCGTCGGCCACGGTCGAAACCTTGCGGCCGAAACATTTGCTCTCGTCAAGGCGGCCGTTCGTTTCACCATAGAAGGCGAAGGTGAAGGGATGGTTGCGGTCCTCGGTGGTATAGGCACTCATACGCGAGTAGGCCACGAGCCACGTTGAGAGATTGGAGATGCTCAGTTTCTGGTCGGCGGGCAAGGTGAAGCGCTGTGCCACGCGGCGGTAGTAGTGGTTAGGACCGCTGATATAGTCAAAGTTGGGGTCGGTGGCGAAGGTGGGCATCACGTCGTAGAACGACAGCATTTTGTCGTCGGCAGGATTGTAGTTCATCATGCCCATCAGTTGGTTTTCTGCGGGATGGAAGACGGAGATTTCCTTTGTCGTTTCCTTCTCATACTTGCTGTTCTTCACCTTGAGCGTGATGGTGTAGGTGCCATCGGTGGGGAAGACGAATTTGGGGTCTTTGTCGGTGCTTGTTTCGGGCACAGCGCCGGGCACGCTCCATTCGTATTCGGTGCCTTCGGCCGAGAGGTTAGTCAACTGTACGGGCTCGTTGTCGAAGGCCATCAGTTTGTTTTCGTACACGTCAAACCAAGTGCTGATGCTGAAGTCGGCTGTGGGGCGCAGGATGCCGCCGGCTTCGCGTACCATTACATCGTCCACGGCCACATAGCCTGCCTGCGTGCTCTCGGAGGAGAGGTTCAAGGCGAAGCAGTACTGGCCCGTCACCATCGGTGTGAAGGAAACGGTCTGCAGCGTCCACTTCGTGAGCGACTGGTTCTCAATGCTCAGCAACTGCGTAGTATGGGCAGCGGCTTCTTGTTCCTGACCAACGGTCACGGTCATATTGGTATAGTTCATACCAGAGGCCGTGCGCGCGCCGGGCATATAGAGGTAGAAGGTCATGATGTACTCCTTGCCAGCCTCCATATCGAAGAACGGCGTATAGGTGCGCTCGTTGCGCGGGGCGTTGCTGTCGGGCGTAATCATGTAATAAGTACCACCATGAGCCAGCAGTTCGTTGACATTGGCCGTCACGAAGGGCACGTTACCCGTAGAGGCCCATCCTGTGGGCAACTGGCTACTGCCATCGTAGTCTTCGTTTTCGTTGTCGAAGGACTGCTGGTAGGGCATTTCCTTGGTGGGATGCTGGATGGCTTCTTTGTACTTTTCCAGGTCGTCAAACGAGCGGGGTGCGATTTCTGCCGCTGTGGCGGAAGTAGCGATGCCCGTCACCTTGAGTTTCTCGGTGGGTGCTTCCTCATCGAGCAGCGCACCCTCAGCAAAGACGCGGAGCGCGGCCGTATTGCCAGATTCGTCGGCCAGGGTGTATTCCATGTCTTCCTCAAACACGTCGCCTGCTTCCACATTCTGCAAGCGCACGCCGTCAAGGGCAATGAGTTTTCCGAAGTACGTAGCGGGCGCAGCGGCCAGTTCGGCAATGGTCACGGGCGTGGCGGGCAGGGCCACACCGCTCTCTGTGGGCGCGAGGGTCTGGGCGTTGAGTGTCAGCGTGGCGGCACCATCCTTCACGGCAACGGTACAGGGCACATCCTTCACTTTATCACCCGTTGCGAGGCTGACGCCTGCGGGCAGCACAAGGGCAGCACCGGCCGTAGCATCCTGGAGGTAGGCCGTGTTCGAGGCAGCGTCAAAATGGCTAACGATGGCTTCACCCTTGAAGGTATATTCGGCCTCGGTGTCAAAGCCGGCTGCGAGCACCTCGCCGAGGGTGTTGAATTCGCCTGCCACAACGGCCGAGGGGCTTTCGCCTTCGACGACTACATCGTCAATGGCCAGCGAACCGCAAGATAACATTCTGGGCACAACCTTGAGGGCGAAATAATAAGTGCCCGTGGTTGCGGGGGTAAAGGTGAAGGAATATTGCGTCCAGTCGGCGTGCGCCTGAGCGGACGTGATGCCCAACTCAATGGTCTGGGCCTCGGCCGTCTGGGCAGTGCCAGCCGTCACCTTTATTTGATTGTAGCGCACAGAGGCAGGACTACCGCCACGGCCTATCATCCAGAAGGAGATGGTGCAGGGCTTGCCGCCCTTGAGTTCGAAGCCAGACGTATAGACGGAGCCGTTCGCATAGTTGGTACCCGTTACAGCAGTACCCATGACATAGGATCCCGAATGACTGGGCAGGCCTAAATCGGAGGCTTTCATGCGATAGAGGCCGTATTGACCCACGCTCAACCAGCCTGTGGGTATATTGCTCCCTTCGGCGAAGTCGGCAGAGTTGTCGAAGCCCTGTTCAAAATAGATTTCGTCTGCGCTGGCGGGCAGGATGGCACACGCAGCAGCACAGAACACGGAGAGGATTGTTCTTTTCATATATCGTTGTCTAATTTTTTCTTACAGAATGACAAGTCTAGTTAGCATTTCGGCTGCAAATGTATTAAAAAATCAATAGAAAAAGGCGTTTCCACAACGGTTTTTTAGCCATCTGCCTAATTTTAACATACCCACAAAACGATGTCTCCATGATTTTTCTACGTATTTCTCCTATGAAATGGCAACTACTCAGGTTGTTTTCTTTGCAAACAACTCCCAACTAAATTTTAGGCCCAAGGTCTGGTTAGAAAGACAAAAACCAAGATAAACCCCTTGAAGAGTCTGGGGCTTCGCCCTGGTGTTAGGTTTTCGGCTAGGTCTTATAAGAGCAAGCTCTTAACGCCCCACCCGAAAACCTAACACCACCTTCTTTCAGAAGGCCAACAGCCTCTTCAAGGCGATAAACAGGAAATAA
>SFID01000102.1 GCA_004555425.1 Bacteroidales bacterium | reverse complement strand
TACATCGGAAGTTGGAAATTCTATATGCTTTAGCGGATTTTCTAAATGCTTTAGCGGAAATTTTCTTGGCTTTATCGGTGCGCGAATTGACGATATAGAAAATTTTTCGCGGCCGAAAATATAAAAGATATTAAAAATTTTCGCGCGAAAAAAGTTGGGTTTAACATTTCGGGGTGAGTACGCAGGTGGTTTTTTAATTGCAAATTGCGCTGGAAAGCAATGTACCGCACGTTGCTCGCAACGTGTGGCTCAGCGCTTTTCAGATGTTTGTACTCTTTGAAGTAGGTATCAATGAGCCATCATTAACGCTGAGCCACACGTTGCAAGCAACGTGCGGTACATTGCTTTTTCTATGAGAACAAACACCTTACTCACACCAAGCAAAGTGCGGTACATTTCTCACCTAGGCCATACGCCCAACACCGCTGAGCCACACGCCTTCAAGCAAGGTGCGGTACAATTCTGTGCACCTCGAGGGGGTGCTCCGATGGCATCATTCCACCCTTAATTTGCACCCAGCCAAACCCGTTTTTCAGGGTAAAGATCACCCTAAGCAGTGAGCATTTCAAGGAAGAAAATGATTCCCCCTTGCTCATTTCAATCAGAACAAACTCCATACCCGCAATACAATCCCACACCCGTTCAATGACGAACGACCCAAATCGCGAGTCAAACCCCAGGCAGCAGCGCCACGCACAAAAAAAGGAGCAAATCTTTGTCTGCCTCCCTAAAAAAGGCTATCTTTGCATTTTGTAAAGTACACATTATACATTTTCCTCTAATATCTACCCCGCCAGAATGCAAAGAATCAAGAGAATCAAGCAGATACGGTTACACCGCGAGGGCACTAATACGCTTTTCTTCACACTGACAGGCTACGCCATACTCAATGGCCTGTTGTTCTTTCTGCTGAAGGATAGTTGCCTCCTGCCGTTCTATATCGTGTGCGGCATCACAACGATTCTCTCTCTGATTATCATCAACTTCTTCCGCTGCCCCATCCGACTCTTCAACGGCGATACGAAAAATACGGTCGTGGCCGCTGCTGACGGCAAGGTGGTCGTTGTGGAGGAAGTAGAGGAAAACGAATATTTCCACGACCGCCGACTGATGGTGTCCATCTTTATGAGCGTCACCAACGTACATGCCAACTGGTTCCCCGTGGACGGCTACGTCAAGATGGCCAAGCACCACAACGGCAATTTCCACAAGGCTTGGCTGCCCAAGGCTAGCACCGAAAACGAACGCTCCACCATCGTCATCGAAACGCCCGATGGACAGGAAGTGCTCGTGCGCCAAGTGGCAGGTGCCGTGGCCCGTCGCATCGTCACCTATGCCACCGAAGGCGAGGACTGCTATATCGACGAACACCTGGGCTTCATCAAGTTTGGCTCGCGCGTGGATGTTTACTTGCCGCTCAACACGGAAATCAATGTCAAGGTGGGACAACCCACCGTGGGCAACCAGACCGTCATCGGCCACCTGAAGCCCAACCAGGAATAGCGCGCCGCCGTCCGCCTTGCTCTTTAAACCATTCGACTTATGTTCAAGAAACATATACCCAACACCATCACGTGTGGTAACCTAGTGTGTGGCTGCATCGCCACACATTTTGCATTCCAAGGATCCTACTCTCTGGCCCTCACGTTTATCATCGCAGGCGCGGTGTTCGACTTCTTTGATGGCTTCATGGCCCGCCTGCTCCACGTCTCCTCACCCATTGGCAAGGAACTGGATTCGCTGGCCGACGACATCACCTTTGGTTTTGCGCCAAGTGCCATGCTCTACCACCTGCTCACGACCGTGCCCGCCGCCGGCATCCATCCCGTCATCGACCGATACCTGCCCTACGCCGCCTTCGTGATGGCCGCACTCTCGGCCCTTCGCCTGGCTAAATTCAATCTGGACGAACGACAAGCCACGGGCTTCATCGGCCTGCCCACCCCTGCCAATGCACTCTTCTGGGGCGCACTCATTGTGGGCACCAGCACATGGTGGACCGCGCAACCACTGGCCTGGGCCATCCTGCTGGCGCTCTGCCTCTTCTCAAGTTGGATTCTTGTGAGCGAAGTGCCGATGTTTGCCCTCAAATTCAAGACCTTCGAACTGGCCGACAACAAATTGCGCTACGGCTTTATCCTCCTCAGCGCCGCCCTGCTCGTCTGGCTGGGCTGGACTGGCTTCTCGGCCATCATCATCTGCTATGTGCTGCTCTCCATCCTCAGCAACCTGCGCCGCTAAACCGCAGCCTTGCCTCGGCGAGCAAGAACCCTAACCCCTAAAACGACACAAAAGCATGGACCCCATATCATTTCTACTCCTAGTCCTTCTGGCGTACTTCCTCATCAAGGTGGTGCCTCTGGTCTACCGCATCAGTGTGCAAATCTTCCGCGCCCGAAAAATCTACAAAGAGGCCATGCGCCAGTTCAGACAGGACCCCCCCTCGCAAAACCACGGAAATCGCCCCTACGAACAGCAAAGCCAAACGCGCGAAAGCCAGACGCGCAAACGCAACGCCGATGGCAAGATTTTCTCAAAGGACGAAGGCGAATACGTTGACTTTGAAGAGATCTGAACCTCAAACATACATATACCAAGAAGCACCCATGGATGCCCGCAGCGCGGCAGCATTTCCATGGGTGCTTCTTGGATTTTTAATGAGGAGGAATTGAGAATGAGAAATGAGGAATGAAAAGTGAGGAGCAAGAAATAAAAAATAAGAAGCAAGAAATGAAAAATGAGGAGCAAGTTCTCCGTTGCTCCTCCTCTAAGATCCTCTAAAAATCCTCTAAAATCCTCTGCAAGTGCCCGACCCCAAGACTATCAAGCAAGCATCCTAAGGCAGCACAAGCACCTTGATAAAGTCGCGAAGGTGAAAAGGCCCCTTGCGGAAACCGCCCTGCGAATCGCTGATAAGGAGCACCGTCTGCCGACCATCGTTGAGGCGGCGGCCGAGGCACATTCCCTCGTAGTTGGCAAAGGAGAAGTTGAACGGCGTGAGCCTGGTCGTAAAATCAGCCAGCAGTTGTTTCGTCATCCATCGGTTGTTGTCCATCAACTGGAGGTTGGTCGAGGCATCGATCTGGTACTCGTTGGAAGGGTTTATCAGGAAAATTTTGCAGCGCACATCCGAAGCCATATAGCCATGGGTGATATTCGCCTCGCGCTCGAGGACAAGCAGGCGGCCATCGGGCAAAGCCGTAAGGGCAGGCACGCCATAGACGTACGTAGGTCCGAAGTCGTCGCTCCGCCCGCGGTCCATGCGATAGGGATATTGGGCGCAGGGCTGGAGGTTGGCATCAAAGGCTTGCAGGCGAAGGAGGTTGTGGCCGCCAGGATTCTTCGGGCCAGCCGCAATGCCGTCTGCCTGGAGCGTACTCTCGGTGACAGTCCAAAAGCAATTACGCAGGCTGTCGTAGGTCAAGGCTTCAAAACCATAATTGCCGACAATGGCTGTCGGGCCAAGGTGGGCGGGCACCTGCATCCTGCGACCTGTGGGAAGGCCCAGCAGGTCGTATTCGAGGATATCCTGATGCGTTTCCCCACTAATGAAGAGCGTTTGGCGCGCGGGGAAGAAGGCAATGCCCTCCGTATCGCGCACGCTCAGCCCGTTGCTGTCCTGCTGCGTATTAGGATCGCCGTAGAAACCCTCCATGTGAACGTAATTGACCTGCCCCGTGGCGGCATCCTGTTCTATACGAAAGACGAAAAAGCCATCGCGAGGCTCTTTGTCACTCACTAAGGCAAAGCGGCCACTTCCCAAGGGGGTGATGCCACTAAAATTAGCGCTGCCGATATTCCAACGGCCAAGCGAAACCTGCGGCAAAGCCGTGGCCTGCTGTGCCCGAGCCGCGAGCGGCCACAAGCAAAGGAAAACCAGCAAAGAGAAAAGGAGATGAGAGATTCGTTGCATTGTGTAGAGATGTGAGGAAGGGGATATTCCTTATTATATATAGGCGTACACCATATAATATAGCAGGCCGTGCAATGTATTATCAAGCGCGGCGGTGCCTGTTAGCAAAATCGCGGTATCAGTATGCAAAGCGGTGGCGCGACCATCCGCTGGGCGTATTCACGCAAACCTCCAGACTATCGCGGTCGGCAACGAGGCTGTCGGCGTAGTGGCGAATGGGGATAGACATATAGGTGCGCGTGGTGTACTGCTGGCCATCGCCGCACTGGTCGTGATAGAGCGTAAGGCGCAACTTGGGTTGCGCATCCGCCTGCCACTCCTGCACAAATCCGCAGACGTGCTGAGCCTGTCCGCCCATAGGAATATCTACGCGCAGGTTGACCCAACGGTGCTGCGTCTTCCACACCGAAACAACCTTGACGGGGTCGGCGCAAAGCGAGTCCAGCGTGGCCATAGGTTTTGGCATCGGCGAGAAAACGGGTTCGCAGGCGTGCAGGCGCAGTCCGCCCTCGTCGGGATGGGCCGTATAGGCCACGCAGACGCGCAACATTGTGTCGGGGCGCACGCCGGAGAGCATATTCAGCAAGCCATAACGCTCGCCATCCTCGAGAACGAGCGTCTGGCGCGAAGCAGGATTACCCACTTCAAGGTCGGCCAAGGTTTGCACGTAGGCGGGAAGGGGCTGTTCGTCATCGCTGCAACCGCACAAGCCCAAGCCCATCAGCAGGCAGAGCATCGCCCGAAAGCATCTTGCGGCTTTCATCCGAGGGCAGCCAATTGGTTGAACACGGGATTGGCATACATCGTCAGTATCTGCTCGCGCAGGAAAGGCATGTCGGGAGCAGGCAACTGCACCTTGGCCAACTGACCTTCAAGATACTGGCGGAAAGTGGCGGCCTCGGCCTCCGTATATCGGTCGGCAAAGGTCTGTTCGCCCTTCAGCATATCCGCCGCCACGTAGTTGCCGGGATAGAGGCGATAACCGCGGTGGATTGCCTGGTCCATACGGCGCGCCACCTCAGCAAAGAATTCGCCCTTCGGCAGGTCCTTCACCTCGTCAAGCCACGTATTGATGCAGGGTGCGGCTTGATAATGTATGCGTCCCTTGCGGCCGAAGATGCCTATCTGCATATTCTGCAGGTCGTCGGCTTTGCTTTTCCTGAAATCGGGGTTATCGCGTTTCTGCTGGAACTCCTGCGCCTTGAGATAGTCACAGGGATCGTATTCGTAGCTGATACTGAGGGGCACGATGCGAAGGGCAGCCAGACGCTCAGCAGGCGTACCCTCGCCGCCCATTGCCATCATCTTGAGCACAGACTCCTGGGTGCGGTCGTTGGAATCCTTGGCGCGGCCTTCACGCTGGGCAATCCAAATGTTCTCGTGCTTCTCGGCAATGGCGAAGTGCATATAGCGGCTCATCAAACTGCTGGCTGCAAGCATTTCTCGGATACCTACGGAGCGGCGAACGATAAAGGATTTGTTGACACGCACGAGTTTTTCAATCCAAGGGCGAATCAGGAGGTTGTCGCCAATAGCAATCTCGACCGTAGTGGGAAATCCGTTGCCAATCAGCAGGACGGAGAGCAAGGCGGAATCAAGGACGATGTCGCGATGGTTGGAAACGAAGGTATAACCAACCATCTTGTCGGGCAGGGCCGAGGAATCCATGTGGCAACCATCGCTGCATCGTTTCAGCAGGTCAATCATCAGGGGCAGGAAGAAGGTTTTCTGCACATCGAGGATTGTCTGACACTGAGCCAACTGCGCACGCAGCACTTCGGGGGTGGCTTGCGGGCCCATCACCTGTTGCACCACGGCCAAAAACTCTGGGTCAGCGAACAATTCTTCAAAGACAGCGGGTAATTCTTCGGGAGTATAGGGACGGATAGCGTCGAATTCCTGTGGGATAATCATAGTATATAGCGTTGAAGGTTTGGTGGATAAAACGAAAAAGGCCCCATCGTTTCTCCTGCAAGGCAGGCGGAACGACGTGGGCCTTTGTTTGAAGCGAATCAGGCAAAGCGGCCTTCGATGATATCGGAGAGCACGTCCTTGATGTCCAGACCAGCAGCACGCACCTGCTGGGGAATGAAACTGGTCACGGTCATTCCGGGCGTCGTATTGATTTCGAGGAGGTTGATTTGTTCGTTACCCTTCTCGCCGCTTAGTATGTAGTCGATGCGGATAATGCCATAGCAACCCAGCACCTTGTAGATACGACGTGTCATTGCAGCCACGCGGTCTGCCGTTTCGGCCGCTATGCGTGCGGGAGTTATCTCATCGACCTTTCCATTGTATTTTGCGTCGTAGTCGAAGAACTCTTGCGTTGTCACCACTTCGGTGATGGGGAAGGTCACCACGTCATCACCCTTGCGGTAGCAGCCGCAAGTGATTTCTGTACCTGTCATCAGTCCTTCGGCCATCACTTCATCGCTCTCGTGCATGGCTTTTTCGATGGCGGGCAGGAGATCCTCGGCGGTTTTCACCTTTGTCACGCCAAAACTGCTGCCTCCCGCGTTGGGCTTGACGAAGCAGGGGAGGCCCAGTCGGGCCACCATCTCGTCCACTGTGGGCAAAGCCTCGCCCTTGCGCAGGAGAATGGAGTCGGCCACGCGGAGGTCGGGATAAGCGCGCAGGAAGTTGTTGAGTGCAAACTTATTGAACGTCATGGCTTCAACGAGCACATCGCTGGTGCTATATGGCATTCCAATCAGGTCGAAGTAACCCTGGAGAATGCCGTTCTCGCCCGGTGTGCCGTGGATGGTGATATAGGCAAAGTCGAAGGTGTGGCGACCATCGGCTGCCTCGAAGGAGAAATCCTCTTTGCTCACGGGGCAGCGTTCTTCGCCATAGTGGGCTGTCCATTGGCGGCCGCACATTTCGACTACGTAGATGTCGTATTTCTCGTGGTCCATGAAGGAGAGGAGTCCCTCTGCGCTACGCATGGACACACCGTGCTCGGAGGAATCGCCTCCTGCTACAATAGCAATTGTCCTTTTCATTTTGTGTTGTATCTATGGTTGTTTCAAAGAACCTTCATTATTTCATAGCGGCGAAATAGGCGCGCCATTTCTCAATGAGCCCTTCGAGGTCGGGCGGCAGGGGAGCGGAGAAGTCCATCTCCTCGCCCGTGCGCGGATGGCGAAAGCCTAGTGTGCGGGCATGGAGGGCCTGGCGCGGGCATTGGGCGAAACAGTTGCGGATAAAGGCAGCGTAGGCACCCGAGGTATTGCCGCGCAAAATCGTGGTGCCGCCATAGCGTTCGTCGGCAAAGAGCGGATGACCCAGGTGCTTCATGTGCGCACGGATTTGGTGGGTTCGTCCCGTTTCGAGCACGCATTCCACAAGGGTCACGTAGCCAAAATCTTCCAGCACGCTATAATGCGTCACGGCATGCTTGCCGATGCCACTCTGGGGGTCGAAGACGGCCATCTGCATACGGTCCTTGGGATGACGGGCTATATTGCCCTCAATGCGCCCTTGCTTCTCGGCAAAGCTACCCCACACGAGGGCGTTGTATCTGCGGCGGGTGGTTTTGTTGAAGAACTGCACACCGAGACTGGTCTTTGCCTCGGGCGTTTTGGCCACAACGAGCAGGCCCGAGGTGTCCTTATCAATGCGATGAACAAGGCCAACGGCGGGGTCGTTGGGGTCGTAGTCGGGATTATCGCGCAGGTGCCAGGCGATGGCATTGACGAGTGTGCCCGTGTAGTTGCCACAGCCTGGATGCACCACCAATCCGGCAGGCTTGTTGATGACTATCAGGTCGCTGTCTTCGTAAACAACGTCAAGGGGGATGTCCTCGGGGATGATGGTATTCTCGTAGCGTGGTCGGTCGAGCAGGAGAGTGACGACGTCGTGCGGTTTCACGCGATAATTGCTCTTGACGGGCTGGTCGTTCACGTGGATGAAACCCGCACGTGCCGCCATTTGGATGCGGTTGCGCGAGGTATCGGGCAGGTGGTCCAGGAGGAATTTGTCCACACGCAGGAGCTGCTGTCCCTTGTCGGCCACAACGCGAAAATGCTCGTAGAGCCCGCCCTCGCCTTCTTCGTCTTCGTCCTCTTCGGACAGGGCGTTGTCGGCCAAGGCTTCTCCAACGGGATCCTCGGATTGCAACGCACCGATCGCTGCTGCGGCCATCGGCAGGGTTTCCAGCTCGTCCACAACTGCGCTCGGCGTTGAATGATTATTCTTCTCCATATTCCGTCACGGGCTCTTCGGGTAAGGCTTCTTCAGTACCCACTTCTTCATGATAGGCATTGTTTGCAGGGTCCGCAAGGAAGGCATCATAGTAGATACTGTCGTTGCCGTTGTACATCTCCTGCGTTGTTCCATCGCTGAGCACGATGGTGAGAGGCGTCTTAACGGAAACGGGGGTGCCAGGCTTGACCTCCTTGCCGGCGGCCTTGATTTTCAGCACCCAGTCGCGGGTTTCGCCGACCACGTATTCGGGTGGCGTCAAGCTGAATCCAAGGTTCGTCAGAATGGCTTCGGCCTCCAGGCGCGGACAGTTGCCCACCACGCCCTCGGGGATTTTGACAATGGGATTGAGCGTATTGATGTGCACCTCTATGAGACGGCCCTTCTTGACAAGGCTGCCCTTGACCACGGACTGAAGGACGATGGCGTTTTCGGGCATTTGCGAGCGACAAGCCTTACCAACCACCTCCAGACGCAGACCGAGGGCCTCCATCTTCTTAGTGGCCACATCAAGATTGACACCAGTGAGGTCGGGCATTTCAATGTCGTCGCCGTGGTTGGTGTAGAGGTCCAAACCGAGGTACGCTCCTATTCCCAGCAGAAGGGAAATCAGAATCATACCGAGGCAGTTGAAAACAACAATAGGGCGCAACAACGTGCCGAAGAATTGCTTAATTTTCATGATTATAGGTATTTGCACCATAGGCCATCGCCTGAGCGAGCGAGAATATGGCGTAGATAAGGGTAATTCTTGAAATAAAGGCCGGTGGATTTTCTATCCCACGGGGATGCCTGCCTGTCCCTCAACATAAGGAGAGCAATGGCGGCGCACCCCACGCAAGCACACCTGCGCCTGTATCCTGCAAAGGTAAAACAAAAAAACGAGAGGCCGCACACATGGCCATAATTTTTGCAAAACCCTGGTACAAATCCGCAACAATATAGGTAGGTATTCTAATCAAAGCAGTAAGGAACTGGATGGCGCAGACAAAGGGCATACGCTCACCCACAAGCACCAACGGGGAAGCATCTGGAGTACTTTTCCTCCTCTCCATTGCCACTCCGCTGCACCGCCTCGTAATATAATACATCGCGAACCCTCAGGTGTGCAAAAGTCGTCTTTTAACATTTCTCGGACTGTTGCGAAATGTTAAATCGATTTGCATTTCGCGCGAAAATGTATTATCTTTGTACTAGCGAAGAGGAGAGAGCCCCAGACACGGGGCTTTCTCCTCTTTTTTGGGCCATTATAAAGGAAGAAATACATCGGAAGTTGGAATTTCTAGATGCTTTTGCGGATTTTCTAAATGCTTTTGCGGAAATTTTCTTGGCTTTATCGGTGCGCGAAATGACGATATAGAGATTTTTTCGCGGCCGAAAATATAAAAGATATTAAAAGTTTTCGCGC
>SFID01000168.1 GCA_004555425.1 Bacteroidales bacterium | reverse complement strand
GTCTCTATTTTTAGAATAAAAAAAGCTGACTGCTAGGTCAGCTTGGCCCTATCCATCCCCGCATTAAAATACGGGGATTTTCGGGCGTTTTTCATTAAAACAGAATGTCTTAATGGATTTCCACAGTGTAAAGATATTGGAGAATTCAAGGAAATCACAAAGAATTACGTCGATTGGTTTAACAATCGACGAATATCACAGAAAACAAAAGGCATGACTCCCTGCGAATACAGGGAACATGCCTTAGCAGTTTAAAAATATTCAATTTTGTCTAACTTTTGTGTTACCCTTTAGAAGGGGTGCAGCGATTACCGCCAACGATGTCAAGCTGAGTACGACGAAGTACGATCACGAAAGCTACCAGGCAGGGCCGTTGATGCCGGGGTCCTACACGTTTAAACTTGAAGGTAGTACCGGCTCGGCCAAAAAGCAGGTTGATTTGATGGGGCAAGCCAACGTGGGCAAGGCCGTCAAACTACTTACAACCACCACGACAACTTCAACCGACGATGTGGATGAAAATGATAGTGACGACACGGAAGATTCGAACCAACACCATACGGGAAAAGCGCTAAGCGTGCTCTCAAAGGACGCAGCGACCGCGGTTTCCGTCATGGCTAACAAAGAAGACCGGGACGCCGACGACTACACGTACGTTGAAAGTCAGCCGTGGGATAACGTGACCGAAATCAAGTTATACGATGAAGACAGCGATAAGCTAGTTGATACTTATCGCTACGATAAAAAGAATGATATCTTAGCAAAGTACGACGACGCAACGAGTAAGTTTGTGGAAGTGAAATAGGGGACGGGAGTCGGCAAGTAGTTACCGACTTTTTTAGTGGAAATATTGGTTCAGTGACGATAATTAGAAGATTTGGAAAACCGAGCCACCTTTGCGTTCGCCCAGTTTCGTTAAAATTAAGGACAGATATAATTAAAATGATGAGAGGAGTTTTTTTAGATGCAGGCAGTGACTTTTGAGCAACTCGGTGGGCCGGAAGCGTTACGATTGCGGGAAATTGACGAACCGCAACTACGGGCCAATCAGGTACTGGTCCGGGTGCAGGCCGTGGCGGTCGACCACGTCGATACCTTTGTTCGTAGTGGGGCGTTTCAAACGGCACTGGCCACGCCGCACGTTGTCGGCCGTGATTTGGTCGGCACGGTACTGCGGGTGGCGGCCGGCGTGACTAACTTTGCGGTCGGTGATTTGGTTTGGACCAACTCTGCCGGTTACGACGGGCGGATGGGGGCGACCGCCGAAATGGTGGCGGTTGCTGCCGACCGGCTTTATCCGGTGCCATGCGGTGTGGACGCCCGCCAACTGGTGGCGGCGGTCCATTCGGCCGCGACGGCCGCGATTGTGTTGCAAGACGTCATGCAACTAACCCGCGGGCAGGCCATCCTAATCGAGGGGGCGGCCGGGAACGTCGGCCGTAAGTTTATTCAGCTAGCGCACCAGTTAGGGGCGGTCGTGACGACGACTTCCGCAGCGCGCGACTTTGACCGCTGTCGGCAATTGGGAAGCGAGTTAACGTTGGATTACCACGAACCGGTGGCGTCCCAGTGCGACCGGCAGTTTGATCACATCATTGATACGTCCGGTAAGGTGCCATTGCAGGCTAACTTGGCGGCGCTCAATCAGGGCGGCCAGGTCACGCTGATCACGGCGCCGGCGGATAATCATTTTACCTTCGACGTCCGCCAGTTTTACATGGCCCAAAAGCAAATTAGCGGCTTCGTCATCAGCCACGCTACCGACGACCAACTAGCGCGGGCGGCAAAGTGGTTAAATCAGCAGTTTGCCGCGGGTGCGTTACTCGAAGACGACCTCAATTGCCAGCCGTTTGCGGCCGCTGCGGAAGTACACGCCGCCCTGGAGCAGGGGCGTGATCACCACCAGCGGTTTGTGCTGGTGCCGCCAACGGAAAAAATTTAAGTGCCTAAGGTTGAAAAAACGGTTGCGGTTTGACGTGTACCCTTAAAGTTGGAACCTGTATGTTCTTGCTTTAAAATTGAATAAATATTTTTCTAGGCAACTAGATTCTGCTCATATTGAAGTGGAGTT
>SFID01000167.1 GCA_004555425.1 Bacteroidales bacterium | reverse complement strand
GTTAGGAGTTAGTATCGGCTGGGCGAACCCCAATAGAAATCTAAATAACAGGGCGCGCAGGCATCGCGGTGTTTTTTTAACACGAATATTTCGAATTTTACGAATGCAGAAGAGTGTGTTTTCTTTTTTCCACCACAAATGATTCTAATATTGGCAGGGTGGGCTGCTCTCACCTGCATTCGTGTAATTCGAATAGATTCGTGTGAAGCACGAATCGAATTGTTCCTTCAGTTAGCCTCTCAGCCACATTCGAAAAATTCGTAATATTCGTGTTAAAAAACAGGTTGTTATTAGTTAGGAGTTAGGAGTTAGGAGTTAGGAGTAACGTGAAAGTACCGCACCTTGCTTGCCCAAAGATTGGGACGTGAGTAAGGAGTTTGTACTCATTGCTAAGTAATGTACCGCACCTTGCTTGCAAGGTGTGGCTTTGCAATTTATGGGAGTTTGAAGTCCCAGTTGAGTACACTGTTTGAGTGAGCATTTTCTCGGAGCCACACGTTGCGAGCAACGTGCGGTACATTGCCTTTCAATGAGAACTACTTTCTAGTATTCGAATCGTCCAAATTCGCTTTCAATCGTTAGCGAGCGCGGTCCTTCCTCCACGCGGCCCACAATCTGCGCGTCAATATTAAACGACTTGCTGATGCTGATGACCTTTTCGGCGTGTTCGGGCGAGAGATATACTTCGAGGCGGTGGCCCATGTTGAATACCTTGTACATCTCGGCCCAGTCCGTGCCGCTCTCCTTGGCGATGGCGCGGAACAAGGGAGGAACGGGGAACATATTGTCCTTCACCACGCGGCAGTTGTCGCCCACAAAGTGGAGCACCTTCGTCTGCGCACCGCCTGTGCAGTGCACCATGCCATGAATCTCGGGGCGCAGTTCGTCCAGCAGACGCTTCACCACGGGAGCATACGTTCGGGTGGGCGAGAGCACCAGACGGCCAGCGTCAATCGGGCTACCCTCCACCGCGTCCGTCAGGCGGTACGAACCGCTATACACCAGTTCCTCGGGCACAGCCTTGTCGTAACTCTCGGGGTACTTCTCGGCCAGGTATTTCGCAAACACATCGTGGCGGGCCGACGTCAGGCCGTTGCTGCCCATGCCGCCGTTGTAACTCGTCTCGTACGTGGCCTGTCCGCTCGAGGAGAGGCCCACGATGACGTCGCCCGGCCTGATGTTGGCATTGTCAATCACATCCTTGCGCTTCATGCGGCACGTTACGGTGGAATCCACAATGATGGTGCGCACCAGGTCGCCCACGTCGGCCGTCTCGCCGCCCGTGGCGTAGATGCCAATGCCCATGTCGCGCATCTGCTGGAGGAGTTCGTCCGTACCGTTGATGATGGCCGAGATGACTTCGCCCGGGATGAGCATCTTGTTGCGGCCGATGGTTGAACTCACCAGGATATTGTCCACAGCACCCACGCAGAGCAGGTCGTCCGTGTTCATGATGAGCGCGTCCTGCGCGATGCCCTTCCACACGGAGAGGTCGCCCGTCTCCTTCCAGTACATATAGGCCAGGCTCGACTTGGTGCCTGCGCCGTCGGCGTGCATGATGTTGCAATATTCGGGGTCGCCGCCCAGGATGTCGGGGATGATTTTGCAGAAGGCCTGGGGGAAGATGCCCTTGTCAATGTTCTTGATGGCGTTGTGTACGTCCTCTTTCATGGCGCTGACGCCGCGCATCATGTAGCGTTGTTTGCTGTCCATATAGATTGATATTTCGGAGATTATCAGGGGCCTGACTCTCTGGCGATTCATTACCCCCTTGCAAAGGTACGACATTTTTTTCGTTTACGCCCTGCTTCGGTTTCTGTAAATGATTGCGGAGGTTTCTGATTGTCATCTGTATTGTCATCTGCCGTAACTACTCAGGTTGTTCTAGATTGCGAGGCAACGTGTGGCACAGCGGTGTGCGTTGTTTCTTTTAACACGAATCTTTCTAATCTTACTAATCGCGCGGGGTAGCACCTCCAAGTAGGAGGCAATTCGATTCGTGTTTCTTTTAACACGAATCTTTCTAATCTTACTAATCGCGCGGGGTAGCACCTCCAAGTAGGCGGCAATTCGATTCGTGTTTCT
>SFID01000004.1 GCA_004555425.1 Bacteroidales bacterium | reverse complement strand
ATAATCGCTGTTATTATAGTGCTATACTAATATAACGCGTGGCAAGCCCTTTTCATTTACTTTGGCGGCTTCTAAATTGTCATGAGGGTTTCATTGAAACTAATTTATAAAACCTACCTTATATATAATATATGACAGAAGTATGGATTAGCGCCGCTGGCCTATGCGGCGCCACAATCATTGGCAGCATCCTGGGCTTTTTCATCAAGGAGTTGCCCCACAAATGGAACGACATCGTCCTGGGCTACTGCGCTGGCGTAATGCTGGCGGCAGCCACCATCGGCCTCATCGTCCCCGCCATTGACACGTGGCAGATGGGCGGTGGCCTTTGGGGCTACCTCTTCGTAGCCTTGGCCGTCATGGGCGGCGCACTCTTTCTCAATGTGCTTGATATGGTCACCCCCCACATGCACCACATCACGGGCCTTGAAGAAGCCGAGCACCACCGCAACTCCTCGCTCAATCGCGTGCTCCTTTTCGTCATGGCCATTGCCATACACAAGTTGCCCGAAGGCATGGCGGCAGGTGTCAGCATGACGGACATGGCCAGCGCGGGCGGTTGGACAGTCACCTTCGGCATCGCCCTGCAAAACGTGCCCGAGGGCATGGTCATCATTGCCCCCTTGCTCTTGGCTGGTGTCAGTCCGCTGCGCACCTTCATCATCTCCCTGGCCATCGGCCTGCTCGAGGTGGTCGGTGTATGGCTAGGCTTCGGCCTGGGTTCGCTGGCCGACACGATGCTACCGCTTATGCTGGGCTTCGCGGGCGGCTCGATGCTCTACGTCACGAGCGACGAAATGATTCCCGAGACCCACGCCCACGGCTATCAGAAGCAGGCCACCTATGCTCTCCTGCTCGGTTTCCTCACGCTGGTGCTCATTGAAAAGATGTTTGAATAGCCGCCCCTTCCAAGATGATTTTGCGCGCTTGAAATGTTGACGCATTGACGGCGCATAGGAATCAGGATGACCCCGAGAAATGGATTTTCATAATCCAAATTCCGATTGAGTAATCCCTAAGATGGTCGCCCCGCAGCCTTCGTTTTATAGGTTTGCGGGGCGACCTGTCTGCATTATGTGAAGTTTATTGCAAGGCAATGTACCGCACGTTGCTCGTGTGGCTCAGCGGAATTTGGTACTTGAAAATGTAGCAAGTCAAAACACCTGAAATTCTCGAAGCCACACGTTGCAAGCAACGTGCGGTACATTGCATTTGCAATGAGAACGAACTCCGTACTTATACCAACCAAAGCGCGGTACGCTTTTTCATCCTGAAGTCCGCGTTTCCCATTTCAACCGAATTTTCAAGAGGCGTTCTCGAATTTTCAAGGGGCGTTCCCGTTTCGCAGCGGGTTGTTTCCGTTTTTTCTCGGCACATAGCCAGCGACCCGCGGGCGCGGGTCGCGTGACCCGCGGGCGCAGGTCGTGTGACCCGCGGGCGCAGGTCGCGTGACCCGCGGGCGCGGGTCGCTGGCTTTCTCGGACATAAAAACGGAAATCGCGGATTTTGGGATGGGGATGAACCTCGCCCTGACACGCGCGGTAGGCTTCTTCTCATTTCGTTCCCACAGAAAATCCCCCGAAAGCGGCAAAATTCGGAAAGCGAGGCCCGGACTTTCCCAGATTTTTCCTTCCTTTGCACAAGTCTTACCTATCAGTTTACCCATGTCCAACATTTCCTCACGCCCCTCGGGCCGCTTGGCCTCGCTGGATGTACTCCGCGGTTTCGACCTGTTTCTTTTGGTATTTCTTCAGCCTGTGCTGTGGGGACTGCTCTGCCAATGGGAGTCACCGCTGGCGCAGGCGTTGCTCTTCCAACTGGACCACGAGGTGTGGGAAGGGTTTCGCTGCTGGGACCTGGTGATGCCGCTCTTCCTCTTCATGAGCGGAATCTCCATGCCCTTTGCGATGAGTAAATACCTGCGCGATGAGTGTCCGCGGACGGAGGCGTTGCGCAAGGTCCTACGGCGGTTTGTGATACTCTTTCTGCTGGGTATGGTGGTGCAGGGCAATCTGCTGTGGCTGAAGTGGGAATACGTGCAACCTTTCACCAATACGCTGCAAGCCATTGCCGTGGGCTATCTCGTGACGGCACTGATTCTGCTCAGCCGTCTGTCTTTAGGCCGACAGATGCTGGTGGCCGTGGGGCTGCTGGCTGCCTATACGATTCCGATGATGTGGGTGGGCGACTACAGTCTGGAGGGCAATTTGGCCTGCCGCATTGACGCCCTTGTGCTGGGGAGCAGGCGCGGTGACCCTACCTACGCCTGGCTGCTTCCGAGCCTCAACTTCGGCGTGACGGTTTGGCTGGGCGCATGGGCTGGCCAACTGATTCGCCGTGGTGGTGTGGCCTCGTGGCGCACGTCGCTCCAGTTGGCAGGTGTCGGCCTCCTGCTCATCGCCTTGGGGCTGCTGTGGAGTTTGGACATGCCTATCGTCAAGCGCATTTGGACCAGCAGTATGACGCTCTATTCGGGCGGCTGGTGCTTCCTACTGATGGCCGCGTTCTACCAGGTGATAGATGTGTGGCAAGTGCAGCGGCCCTTTGCCTGGCTGAAGGTTTACGGTATGAATAGTATCGTGGCCTATTTGGTGGGCGAGGTGGTGAATTTCCGGTCCATCGTGGAATCCGTTAGTTATGGCTTGGCCGAACCGCTGGGCAGTTACTACACAGTGTGGCTGACGTTTGGCAATTTTCTCTTGCTCCTGCTCATCCTCGCCCTGATGTATCGCGCCCGTATCTTCGTGAAAGTATAGAACCCTCCTATAATGTATATAAATATGAAACAGACAAACTACGAACGCCTCCGCACGGAGGACGCCATCGATCTTTTCGGCAAACAGTGGATGCTGGTCACGGCTGGCAATGCACAAGGATTCAACACCATGACAGCCTCGTGGGGCGGCATTGGTTGGCTGTGGAACAAGCCCGTGGCCTTCGTCTTCGTTCGCCCCGAGCGATACACCCACGAGTTTATTGAACAGAACGAGCGGCTCACCCTTTCGTTCTACACAGAAGCCTACCGCAAGGCCCTGCAACTCTGCGGCACGAAGAGCGGACGCGACACGGACAAGGTAGCGGCCACGGGCCTCACGCCTGTCCCCCTGAAAAGCGGCGCGATGACCTTCGCCGAGGCACGACTGACCATCGAAGGGCGCAAACTCTTCAAGGCACCGATGCAGGAAAGCCATTTCCTTGATGCGGAAATCCTTGAGCGCTGGTATGGCGCCCACGGCGGACTGCACGATGTATATGTGGTGGAAATTGAAAATGTCTATGAAGGCTAAGGCGCTCGGCTAGCACCGCCCCTACCCCATCCCGATAAACCAACAAGCCTGCCCCATGCAAATACTCCTTGCCAACGCCAAAATCATGCACGAGCACACGGACCGCCAGCCGACCTCCGTGCCCCGCTTTCAGTCCATCAGCAACATGTTTGCCGCAGAAATGGCGCGAATGGACACCGACGAACTCGCCGCAAGCCTCGGCTGTAGCCCGAAAATCGCAGCGACCAATCAGCAACGCTTCCAGCAATTTCCCTTTGCCGAAAAGATGCCCGCTCTCCTGGCCTACAATGGTCAGGCGTACAAGCATTTGCGCGCCGATACGCTCAGCGACGATGAACTCGCCTTTGCCCAGCAACACCTCTGGATAACGTGCTTCCTCTATGGCCTGCTGCGCCCTATGGACGGCGTGGCGCCCTATCGCATGGAGCACCACATCGCCCTCGAAGCCACAGACGACCGCCCCCTGCACCAGTTCTGGCGCGACAAACTGACAGACGTGCTGATTGAGAGCGTGCGGGCCGACGACGAAGTGTTGGTTCATCTCTCCACAGCCGAATACGAGCAGTTGTTCGACTGGCAGCGCGTTTGCCGCGAACTGCAAGTGGTCCACCCGCTCTTCTATGTGCGCCAACCCAACGGCCGCCTGAAGGTGCAAGCCGTATGGGCGAAGACCTGCCGCGGCGCGATGGTGCGCTACATCCTGGAGCACCGCATCTGCCAGCCCACCGACTTGCAAGGCTTTGCCTACGAGGGCTTCTGCTATGCCCCACAGTTGGGCGAAGCAGCCTTCCCCCATTTTGTGCGCGAGATATAGGGCTCTCTGTCACGGCATTCGTGCAATTTTCTGGGCAGATGCCCCCAGCCTCCACCTCTTCCGCATTCAACAAGTTCGTCAGATTCGTGACTACAAACGAAAGAAATCCTTCGGGATTTCCCCCAATCATTACTAACCCATAGAACCAACCTTCCATCTCTGTGAACCATCGTCTTCTCTCCCTCGACGTGCTGCGCGGCATCACGATTGTTGGCATGATTATCGTCAACAATGGTGTAGGCGAGCGGTGTTTCGTTCCCTTGGAGCACGCGGCCTGGAACGGCCTCACGCCCACGGACCTCGTCTTCCCCTTCTTCCTCTTCATGGTGGGCGTCAGCATTGCCCTCTCTTTGGGTAAATATTCGCCTGCCGCCAGCCAGCCCCTCGCCAAAGGACCGGCCGTTCGCAAAGTGCTGGTGCGGTCCGTCAAACTCTTCCTAATTGGTCTGCTGCTCACCTTCAGCGGTCCTCTCCTGCGGGGCAAGCCCATCCCCGAGATACTGGAGGGCCTGCGCATCTGGGGTGTCCTGCAGCGTATCGCCCTTTGCTATCTCTTTGCGGCACTCATCAGCCTCTACGTGCGGCCCCGACATCTCTGGCGCGTCATCGCAGCCTTGCTCATTGCCTATACGGTCTTCCTGCTGCTGGGCAATGGTTACGCAGCGGACGAGACGAACCTGGCCTGCCGCATTGACCGCGCCCTGGTCGGCCCTTCCCACGTCTATGCCCACAGCCCCGTTGACCCCGAGGGCTTGGCGGGCACGCTTTCGGCCATTGCCCATACGCTCATCGGTGTGGTTGTTGGTTTTATGCTCAAGGCCAAAGCACCGCTGCCCGACCGCCTCGTGCGCCTCTTCAGCCTGGCCACCGCGCTCTCCCTAGGCGGCTATTTGCTCAGTTACGGTCTGCCCATCAACAAGACGATTTGGTCGCCCAGTTATACTCTTCTGACCAGCGGAATCGCCACTGCGCTCCTCGCTTGGCTGACTGTGCTGACCGACCTGCGCGGATGGGCCGCGTGGTGCCGACCTTTCCAGTGGTTTGGTATGAACGCCATCGCCCTCTTCGTAGGCAGCGGACTGCTGGCCCGCATCTTCATCCCCCTCCACATTCCCGGCACGCTCTACAATGCCTATCTCTCCACGGGTATGACGGAAGAATGGGCCTCGCTGGCCTACGCGCTTACCTTCCTCGCCATCATAACCGCCCTGGCCTATGGCCTGTATCGCAAGCAGATATTCCTGAAACTCTAGGAAGGATGGAAGCTAGAAGCGGGAATGAAAAACAAAAAGATACGGTGCGAGAGGCGGACGTAATTCCGACGCATCCAAGCAAGATAGAAACACTACCTTCCATTAAAACTAATTTATAGAACCTACCTTTAGTTCATCCGCAACTCTATACCAATGTCCAATGCTGACAATATTCGCATGAAACTGGACATCTGAATATCCGCCTTTCCACCCTCAACACGCGCGATATAACTTCTCTGCGTTCCTACTTTTTCGGCAAGCTGCTGCTGCGTCATCTTCAACTGCTTGCGTCTGTCACGCAATATCACACCGTAATAGTAAGCCTTTGCTTCATCTTCAAAAGCCCTACGACTCTCCGTGCCAGGGGCTCCATATTGAGCATCTAGCAATTCCCCAGCCGTATGCAATCTTGCCAATTTGGCTTCATCTAACCTTCTCATACATGATAATCATTTAGTATTTTGACTGCTCTATCTATTTCCTTTTGGTAATCCTTTGATGACTTTTTCAAAAACGCATTCAATACCAAAATTTTGGTGGAGAGTATGATATTTGAATTGTCAACAGCAAATAATACGGTTCTGTATTCATTTGTTCCCACAGAAATACGCATTTCGTATAGGTCCGTATTTACAAGGCGTTTGATAAATTTTGTAGTTATCACTTTCTCCTTTCTGACAATGCCGAACACATAATTGAATTTATTCTTAACCTTGTCTGTCTGGAGATGGTAAAACTCCCAGAAATCGTCTGAGAAATATAATTCTCAAATATCATCAGAATCTTTCATGCCGCGAATGTAACTAATTAGGCACAGGCTTCCAAATATTTTTTCCTTTTTTGTGGCTTTAGGTAGGTTCTATAAATTAGCTTGCGATGTATTTGCGGCTATCGTGCCGTAGGTTTTTGTTTTACATGAAGGAGCGTAGCGGGCTACGTGACTGAATGAAAAACAAAAACCTACGGTACGAGAGGCGTGAAGACATCCAAGCAGAATAGAAACCCTACCTCCCATTGAAACTAATTTATAGAACCTACCTTTACCCATTCTTTCAAATTACTCCCTACACCCGCTAGAATAGCTTTATGGTAATACACTTCGCCCCCTTGCAAGGCTATACCGACGACTGCTATCGCCGCGCGCACCACCAACTATTGGGCGGCATAGACAGCTACTACACGCCGTTTGTTCGGCTGGAGCATGGCGCTGCTCGTGAGAAAGACTTGCGCGATGTGCGGCCCGATTTCAATGAGGGCGTCCCCGTGGTGCCGCAGGTCATTGCCCGCGATGGGCAGGAACTATCCGCGCTCATCAGCGTGCTCCGCCCGATGGGCTACAAGCGGCTGGACATCAACATGGGTTGCCCCTTCACGCTCCAAACGCGCCACGGACGCGGCGCGGGCCTCTTGCCAAATCCCGAAGCCGTGGAAGACATTTGTTGCATCGTTCGGCAACACGAAGGCGAACTGACCTTTTCGGTCAAGATGCGGTTGGGCCTGCACGAAGTGGACGAATGGGAGCACGTGCTCCCCATCCTCAACGACACGCCCCTTGTTCATATCTGTCTGCATCCGCGAACGGCCGACGAAGGCTACAAGGGAGCAGTCCACCTTGACGAGTTTGCCCGCTTCGCTCACCTCTGCGACCATCCGCTCCTCTACAACGGCGACCTCCGCACGCCAGCGGACCTCGCACGTATCAGCCAGCAGTTCCCTGGCCTCAAAGGAGTAATGATTGGCCGCGGATTGCTGGCCCGCCCCTCCCTGGCCCTTGAATACAAGAACAAGCGTCATCTGCCCGAATCAGAACATACAACTCACCTCTGCTCTCTTCATGATAAGCTGTTCCAAGACTATGCCAAGTTCATCCCCTCAGAAGCACAGCTCCTCCAGAAGATACGCACCTTCTGGGACTACGCAGAGCCCACCATCGGGCGCAAGGCGTGGAAGAAGATTCACAAGGCAGGCTCCTTGCGCAACTATATGAACTCCGTCTTTCAACTCACGTAAAAGTAGGTCCTATCCATTTGCTAACAATTCGCTAACGGATAGGACCTACCTATACTAATTTACAGAACCTACCTATACAAACAGCAGAACTTAGTTTGCCGTCAGAAATTCTTCAACGATGGGCACAACGATGGAATCGTAATCGGCTGCAGTTCCCATCATGCTGCCCATACTGCCGAGGTTGGCCGCATTGAATCCGTGATTGGCGCCCTCAATCTTGTGCAAGGTGGCTGAAGGATAAAGGCTGACGGCCCTTTCAGAATTGGAGATGGGCACGATAATATCCTTCGTGCCGTGGATAATGCACACGGGTTTGTCAAACTTGCCGATATGCGACCACACGTCAAAATTCTTGATACTGTTGATATACCCCTCGCTCATCGACATCATCCCACCGAAATTTCCGAAGTCCCCAAGGTTACCCCAGTCGCCCCAGTTGCCCCAGCTGCTGAACATCTTCACCATCTCGGGAATATTGAAAGCAGGATAGAACAATACCATGCCCGCAAAATCCTCAGGACACTCATCCGCAAGCAATGCCGAGACGAGTCCGCCCTGACTGCTACCGAGCAGATAGATACGCGAGGGGTTCACATAAGGCTGCGAGCGAACTGTGGCAACGACGGCACGCAAATCTTCCACCTCGGTGAAAACGGTCATGTCGTCCGTCTTGCCATCGCTCAGACTCTGGTCGCTCCCGCCGCAAAAGTCAAAACAATAGGCCGCGTACCCCATCTTTGCAATGGCCAAAGCGTAGCCCGACATGGCCGCGTGAGTAAGCGAACTACTATGGGAAAGTATCACAGCAGGAACCTGTTGCGAGCCACCAGCATAGCGGTACATCATTCCATAAATCTTGTTGCCATCGCGGCTGCTCCAAAGTTCTACACTATCAACAACACAATCCGAGACTATACTATCAACTACATCCCCTGCCCCATTATCCTCGGGCGGCAACGTTTCATCTTCGTCGGAAGAACAGGCAGCAAAGCCCATAGCCATAGCCAGAAGGCCAGCCAACACGAATAGCGCAAATTCCTTTTTCATTATTTCCAAAATTGTGAGAGTTCAACAAAATTTCTGGCCGTAAAATTACGCAAGATTCGGGAAACTACAAAAGCAAACGGGGAATTCTAGGGGTGCAACGTGTATAGGTACCGCACCTTGCTTGCTCTAAGTTAGCAGAGTGAGCAAGGTATATGTTTTGGAGTGCCGTGCAATGGGGCATAGCACTCTTTATTACGTATCCATCAACCAGAGCACCGCTTCGCTCCGCCCTAGGCTCGGCGCAGGTTGCACCTGCTGGGCGCACTGACGGCAACGTCCACCCATAATTATCGCCGAAGAAAAAGCCGAATATCAACAAAAAAAGGGCGACATCAATCTGTCGTCCTTTTCAATAGATAGCGGAAAAAGAGGGATTCGAACCCCCGGAACAGTTACCCGTTCACCGCATTTCGAGTGCGGCCCGTTCGACCACTCCGGCATTTTTCCGTTTTTTTGACGCTGCAAAGGTAGCCATTTTTCTTAACCTTACAAGGTCGCCGTTGGTGTTTTTTTGTTTGTTGGCTGATTTTTGGGGATTTTGGGGGTACTTTGAGGGAGGCTGGAGGCTATGGATGATGGATTGAGCGTATGATTAGTTGATACGGGGATAGGCTCCTGGGTAGTAGGTGAATTGATAGTCGTCACTATGGGCCACCATCCAGGCTCTATGGGATGCGTTGGTGGCTGTAGCGGGGAGTGTACCGTCTATGACATGTTTCATAAATTCGGTGATACCCTTGTTGAGACTATAATGGTACGCGAACCATTTACCATGGTTTATATCGCCTACGGGAAGTTCGTCCTCAGAATTGACGAAATCGGCAGACTGCATGAGTTCGGTGGTTGCTGGATAGCAGAGGCGGCCAGGAGTAAGTATGGCGTAGTCCGTTTTATCTGGGTCAACCGACTTATCGAAGTAGCAACTGAAGGCGATACTATTGACGGGGTCGTACTTACCCAAGCCAGCGTAAGTGTGATAACCCTGCCCAACAGTTTTTTCGAGGTTGCGCTCTAGGCCACTTCGAAAGCACGAGACGAGGATGCCCTTGTTGTAACCCACAAGTCCGCCAATAGCGCCATCACCTATGGCCCAGGCTTTCACTTCACCGATATAGGCGCAACCAATCAAGCCTCCATTGGATTCGACTGTGCCAATCAATCCGCCCGAGTAGCATTTCTTGTCGGCTGCGTTTGCCGGTTTTTTCTGACGAATAGTACCATCTACATAGACCGCGCAAAGCAGGCCGTTACTTTCGTTGGCCACGATGCCTCGGCCATCTACTTCAATCACATCGGAGAAGATGAGGTGTTCGACCACGGCATTTGAGCCGAGATGGAAGAAGAAGGGACTGCCAAACAGTCGGGTGATACTGCTGCCATTGCCGAGGAAGAAGCCGTTGAAATAGCTATTGGGATGGGTCTCGCGCGGATAGCCCACGCCACACCATTCCACGAACGTCTCGGTCGTCAGGTTTGGTTGCAACACGACATTTGCATCCAGCTTGACGTAATAATTGGTGAAGTCGAAGACGGGCTGGCCACTGCTGAGGGTGTGTGAAATGCCATCAAGGTCGGTGTAGGTGACGCTCTGGCGGCCATCGCCTTTCACCTCGTGGGCAAAGGAGACGAGTTCCTGTGCCGTGGAAATCAGGAAGGGATGCTCGCGCGAACCATCGTTGCCATAGATGTCCTGAATCTTTTGCGTGGTCTTGTTCAGGTACAACCAGGTGGCATCATCCTCGTTGGCTTTGGGGTCGCCGAGGATGGTAAAGTTAGTACGCTCCAGCATATCGGCCGTGAGCATATTCTTCTTTTTTTTGAGTTCGCTCTGGTCGGGCGTTTCGATGTATTGCCAGTCCATGTATTCTGCGCCCATGGTGATTTCCTCGTTGCTGTGGTTGAGGGAGATATGAATGGTGGTGCAATGGCCCGCACGAAATTCCACGCTCTGCGGCATCACTGCCGTATAGACGTGCTGTTTCATATTGGGTTGGAGCTGGGTTGCAGGGTCGATCCAAGGCTCCATCGGGTCTTGGTAGTGCACGGTGAACTGCATCTTCAGTACATCGGCCTCCAGTTGCGCGGGCACGGCCAAGGCGTAGAACACGAACTGCTTGCCGATGCCCGTGCCTTTGCCATCGGGGTAAGGAATCCAGGCTTTCGTATCTTTGCGCTGGTCATACCGCACGGCGTCTGCGCCATATATATCGTCCAGTTTTTCTTGGTCGGTGCCCTCTGTCAGGGTCTGAACGCCAGCCGATCCTTGCCGCCACTTGTACATGGTGAACATATTCTTCAGCGTCATATCGCTGACAATGGTACGCGCATCGGCACTTTCGGAAGAGGCGGTAAAGCCGCTGATATTCACTATCACGCGGGCCATGGCCAAACCATGCTTGAAGTAGAGGCGGGCCACAGAACCGCCAGTCTCGGCCAGTTTCTGGTCGTCGTAGGTCAGAAGCAGGTCGTCGTGAACTATGTTGATACTGTCGGTATGGTCTATGGGGGTATCGGCTTCGAGGGGATTGCCCAGAGAACCGTAATATACATCTACGCCCACCTGATTGCCCGCTGCGCCCGTTTCGTAGCAGAGGCGCATATTCCAGTCGAACACCTGCTCGGTTGGCTGTTGGGGAACGCTGTAGCCGATGAAGGTGTGGGGATTCTGGGCATCGCTCCAATAGATACGGCTGGGCAAGCGGGGAGGCGTCTCTTTAGTTTCGCCTTTGCTGTCATCGCGATTCCATCCGCCCGAGGTCTGTCCCTGTCCTACCTCATAGTCATAGACGACACCTTTGTAGGAAAAGGAAGGAATGGGCAAGTCGGTGCGCTGTACGGAGGTCAGCACCATTTGGTCCTTGTTCTTGAATGCGCTACGGCCCACGTAATGCTCCTTGTCCAATGCTGGTGCGCGCGAAGTCATTCCGCCCTCTATCTCGGTTTGAATACCAGCAAGGGGCACGGCATCGCGTCCGTCCGTAGAGAGCGCATCGTCCTCGGCACAGGCAGCAAAGAGGAAGGCAAGGAGTACGAAGGTGATATGGAAGAAGTATTTCATAGGATGTTATGCTGCTGAGGTTAGGGTTGCAACACTAGTTTGACGGGATAAGAATTGCCCTCAACGAACGTTTGGTTGTCAAGGGTGGCACTGTATCTGCGCTCGCCATCGCGCACCCAGAAAGTGGCTTTCGCAGGAAGCACACAGGGCGGCACGTACAGATAGTAGTGCTTTGGCCCAGCGCAGTAGCAGGTGTAAACGCCCGTGTTGGGCACGGTGCCAAAGATGCGGGCATACTTCGTTTCCCCCAAGTCGGTGGGTCCGCCCGTGAGGATGGCAATGCTGGAGCGGCCTGTGCCTTTTCCAATGGTAGATGTTGCGTTTTCCTCAATGACCTCAATGCCCAGCACCTTGCCGTTGAGTGTATAGCCGCACGAGGCTTTCTCGCGGTAGGAGAACTTTTCGTATTCATACGTCATCGGGGCGTAGTAGTCGCCCACCACAAGTTCGGCCCCGTCAATGTCGGGCATTCCTTCGAGCGTGAGGATGGCGTTGGCGGAGAGCGGGTCGGCCACGTCCACGAGGGCACCTACCTCTTCGTCCCACTCCTGCCGCGTCAGTCTGCTGTCGTCCAGGGTAATGTCCAGTCGCGCCACCTTGTGCTCGAAGTTGAGGTGTACCTCCTGTGCGCCTGTCTGCCGAATGCCTTGTGCCCAGAGGACATCGCTCTCCTTGAATTGGTCGAGCTTGCTTTGGTCGGCGTGGAAGAAATTGCTGGGGCGCTTGTAGCGATAATCGTTCACCACGAAGGTGCGCGTTCCCGTAGTGTTCTGCGCCGTATATATATAGGTAGTGGCTTGCGACTGGTTGCTGGAGATAGGACCAAAGACAACGGTTGCGCCCATATCGGCGGGGAAGGTGAGGTTGTGGTAGCCCGAGCTCCACAGTTCGCCATTCTGATGGTCGGTCGTATAGGGACAGGTGATGCGCATACGGAAACCATCGCCCGCCTCCCATGCCAGGCCGTCGAGCGTGGAGCGCGGCGAGGGGTCGTTGGCAAAGGGCGAAAGGCGCAGGCGCAGGACAACATTTTGTTCCGCCTCGGCCGATTCAGTCGGGGGCATATCATCGGAGCAGGCACTGAGGGCGCAGGCCAACCCGAGGAGTGGGAGTATATATTTATGGTGTATAGACATGGGGAAAAGATGCAGGGGAATTGATATTGGCGTTTCGCAGGGCTTAGTTGGGTTGCTGCAAGGGATTCCAGTGTGTGGCTTCGCTGCCGGGCTTGCCGCTGGTCAGCGTGGGGTATCGGTGCTGATAGCCTGTGGTGTTGGATTCATAGTGCATGGTGCAGGGATGCTTGGAGCCACGGTTTTCGTTGTACCAATAGATGGCGTAGTTCATGGCGTGCCAAGGTGCCAGACCGTAGTAATGCTTCCAATCTGCCAAGTTTATCAGCAAGGACATCGGCACATCGGGCGTAAGGAAATCGTTCTTGGCGCGCAAGATGTCGGTGCTGCGGCCGCGGATGTACTCCAGCAGGGAATAGTCGTCGGGCGTGCTGCCCACGGCATTGGCGGCTGGCGAGAGTTCGGTGTCGTAGAAGTTGCACATAAAGGTGCGGAACGCAGGAATGGCCGAAGTATTCTTGGTGCTCTTCTGCACGGCGAGGCTTATCTGCGGCTTGAAGATGGGGTTGGCGTTGGCGTCCGTGCCAATCAGCGCGCCGCCCGTGATACCTCTGGCGGCCTGCATACAGCCAAACATATTCACATTGCCCGCCGTTCCGACCAGCGCACCGCCTGCATCGCCCACATGGATGCAGCCGACCACGTAGGACGTACCCGACACGCCTGCCGACTGTCCCAGGTTGGTGGCAATGCTATTGCCTGTGCTGGGGGCCAGGATGGAGATGCCTGCTATGTAGATGGGGTTCACGCCCGTATTGAGCAGGGCCGTGGGGTGTGTGCTTTCGATGCGGAGGTTGGCCAGCGAGGCACCATAGCCGGCTCGGCCGTCCATATAGCCGAAGAGGGCCTCGTCCTTCATGTTCAGGTTTTGAATCAGGTGGCCCGCGCCGTCAAATTTTCCCATGAAGGGATTGGCGGCCGCGTTGCCAACGCTCTCCAGTTGCCAGTCCTTCAGGTCGAGGTCTGCGTCCAGTATCACCTTGAAGTTGTCGCGGAGGTTTTCATCGAAGAAGGAGAAGGGGCCTTTCAGGTAGTCGCGCTCGTGGTAGGCTGCGCGGTCGGCGTTGGCAGGATAGTAATGGTCGTAGAAGATGTAGCCCAGTTCTTCGGCCTCTTCTTCGCTGATCCATTTGGGGTTGAACTGGCTGTTGGTGAGCGACCAGCCGTAGATGGGATTGTTGCTGGCGTCGTAACTCTTGACAAGGCGGTAGAGGCCGCTGGTCTTTGTGGCTGCCGTGCCGTTGACTAGGCGGATAAACTCCAGAAAATCCTTCTCGTCTTTGATATGAAACTCGGGCTTGTAGTCGCGAGTACCGGCCTCGTCGATGGCGGTCTTGATGGCGGTCTTCCACCATTGATAATCCTTGGTGGACGATACGGGCATGTCCTCGTAGCGATTGTCGCCCTGTGCCTCTTCTTTGTCCTGATTCGCCCAGGAGAGGTTGTTGTCCACCACGACATAGAAACCATTGTAGCGATAGCCCACGCGGAAGGTGTAGCTGACGCCCGCCTCCATCTTCAGACCGTTGGGAAAGGCCTTGATGGGCTTGTTGTCTGTACCCAGCACCACCTTGCCAGCGGCGTCGCGCACCACCACGTCGCTGAGCGCGAAGATGTGGTACTTGCCCTCGTAGCCAGGCGTTCCATACTCATCGCCATTGTTGACATCATACATATACACGCGGAAGCGGGTGCAGGCGGGCAGCACGAACACGTTGCCTTTGTCCTCTCCCTGCGTGATGTCGTAGGGGATGGTGATGAAATACTGCCTGCCATTGATGCCGCAGAAGAAGGGGCGTTTGCCGTTGTTCTCCACCTCCTCGGCCGTTGGCTTTCCGAAGGCGAGGAAGGAGGAGGCGGGTTGTTCCTCCAGTCGGCGCACCTGATCATTGCTGAGGTTCTTCCATACGCTGTTCTTGATGCCCATGAGTGTTCCCGTCTGCATATCCACGCCGGCGGGCATACACATTCGCTTGTAGACGGCCGTCACGGAATCGCATTCCAGCTGGGCCTGCGCATCGCTCTTGCCCGCTTCGGTGGAACTATTGTCGTTGTCGGTGATGTCGTTGTTGTCGGCATATTGATAGTCTTTCCAAGCATCTGGTCGTTCGTTGCCATTGGCATCCACGCCGGCGCAGATTTCCACTCGGCTAATCTGGTTGCCGCTCTGCTTTACGTCAAATCGGATGCGGCTGCCCTGGTGGTTGAGCACGAGGGGGATGCCCTCTGTCGGGCCCGAGGCATTTACCCATTGGGCGATGCAGTAGTCGGGGTAGTAATAACTTTGGGTGGCATTATAGAGCACGTTGTGGAAGTTGCTCAGGCTCCATGCCTGAAAGCGCAGCGTGCGTCCGTTCTCCCAGGTCAAGGAGTCCTGGGCCGTTTGTACGAACTCTGTATAGGTGCCGTCGCCGTCCAGATCGTCGTAGCCCATACGCCCTGCTTCGGGCACCCAGTCGATGCCCAGACTGATATTGCCGTTGACGTATTTGTGGATGAGGTTGTAGGTGCGATAGGAACTCTCGCTCTCCCACCCCGTGCCGTCTGTCTTCCAATAATTACGATAGATGCGCATTCGGTCGTTTTCGTTGAACGATCCATCGTCTATGCTGGTATAGCGCGAGTTGGGCGCGGCGAATTTATCGGCAACGGACACGTTGAAGTTGACGGCGCGGCCCAACAGGGCTTGCTGTCGCAGGGGCATATCCATCTCGTCCTCCTGACAAGCCACCAGGAAGGTCGTCAGCAGGATGAGCAGCAGCGTATGTAGGGTTTTGGGGTGCATATTTTCGGGATTTTGACTGGGCTAGTTGGGGATTTTGAAGGCTCGCGGTCGTTACGCTTCAGGACTTTTCCTTTCCGTCTTGGGAAATCCTCAGCGAACCGCGGGCGCGGTGCGATGAGAATGTCGGACATTGGAACGGGATTGCCAGGTTTGAGGACGGAGTTTGTACTTATTGAGAAGCAACTCCCACTCCTTATATATAATATGCCTTATTATTATAGGTGTCCCTTTCGCTGAGCCACACGTTGCAAGCAACGTGCGGTACATTGCGTTTGCAATGAGAATCTTCGTTGTACTCACACCTTGCAAGCAAGGTGCGGTACTTTCACGTTACTCCTGACTATCGAGCTAGCAGCCGCAGGCTGCGTTGGAACTAGGAAGCCGCAGGCTTCCGTTGAAACTTGAAACTAGGGAGCGAAGCGACCGTTGAAACTAGGAAGCCGAAGGCGACCAAAAGCGCGGGGAGCCAAAGGCGACCGCGCTACTTGTACACGGGCAAGGCGGGGCAATGGTTGGGCACACGGGTTGTGCCATTCTCCTTGCAGTTCTCCACGTTGCCCGTGATGACTGCGCCATCGCTGAAGAGTTTCGCACCTACGACGGTGAGGTTGAGCACCTCGGCGCGCCATCCCGTGTTGGTGGCTGCATCCTTATAGGGTATCCAGTAGGCGCCCTCCTTGTGTACGTTGGCCTCGTAGGGTCCCTTGTAGCCCGGCGTGTCCTCTTGGATGGTGGAATATACGCCGTTGAGGCCGGCGAAGAGGGCGATGCCCGAGGTGCGCGCCTTTTTATAGTAGAGCACGGCGGGACGGGTGTAAGCCGTATAGGTGTAGTTGGGGGCGATGCCCGAGCGCGTGTAGTAGGTGGTGGCCGTAGTCATCAGTTGCTTCACCGTGATGTTGGCCAGAGCGTATTGCGCTGGTGTTTTCAGGTCGCCCACTTTAGCAAGGATGGCATTATCAAGGTTGTAGACGGGCGGTTCGGATGGCTGCACTATGACTGTGCTCTTCACGTAGGTGACGCCGTTGATTTCGATGAGGTCCTCGGTCGCGTAGTATTCCGCTTCGGCCGTCCGCACGTAGAGTTCGGGAAGATGATACATGGTGCCTTCGTCGTTGGAAGGCATGACGGCAGGCGGTGCGCTGTAGAGCGGGCTTTCGGTGTAGTTGGCGGAGGGCAGGTACTCCTTCCAATCTTCGCCCGTATGGGTCAGGGTGATGGTGTGATACTGGCGGTCGTCCTGTCCGAAAGCGTCGAGATGGCCCGTGAATACAAAGTTGTCGGGGAGCAGACGGGCGTCGATGGTGATATCCTTGCTGAGGTTGAAATAGTCGCCGTGGTGAGGGCCGCCCTTGTAAGCCTCCGAGAGGTACTTTATCCAGGTCTTCTCGCTTAGGTACTGGCCTGTGGCATCGTCCTGACCCGTGGTGCCTTCGTCGTAGAATCCGCCATCTGTCACCTTGTCGCCGCCATAGCTATCCTTTCGGCGGGTAAAGGCC
The DNA here is from genome assembly GCA_004555425.1 of Bacteroidales bacterium. Classification (GTDB taxonomy): domain Bacteria; phylum Bacteroidota; class Bacteroidia; order Bacteroidales; family Bacteroidaceae; genus Alloprevotella. The sequence goes on along the minus strand of SFID01000004.1, from coordinate 24,335 downwards.
CTTTGCCAGGAACTACCCGCCTGCGAAAGGGTGTGGCCGTTCTTGTTGTCCACGCCGTACCATTCATCGAGATTGTTCTGCTCCAGCCATTTGTCTGAGCCCGACGATTTGTAGTCAATACCTTCGCGCGTGATGTGGAGATAGACGATGGTCTCGTAGTTGGCATCAAGGTCGAAGACGAACTCCTTTTCGTAGGTCAGCCCATTGTTGAGGGTGATGAGGAAGTCAATCTTGTTCTTGCGGTTGGCAAGGGCCGTGCGTTGATTATAATCAGTGTAGCCGCGCTCGTCGTACATCACATTGTCGTAGGAGGTATAGGTGGGGCGGGCAATGAGGTCGTAGACGGGTACGCACTGATAGACCTTGCGCGTATAGCCCAACGTCTGTACTTTCTGCGTAGCAGCAACCACTGCCTCGGTCTCCGTCTTGCCCGCAGCGATGGCTGCGTTGTAGGCTGCGATGTAGGCATTATTGAGTGTGGCAAAGCCTTCGGACTTGGGATAGTAAGTCTCCTTCTTGCCCTCGTAGGCCACGAGTTCTTGTATCTCGCCATAATAGTGCGGCACAACCTTGCGCACGCTCTCGGCCCATTCGGGCGTGAGGGTGTGGGTCTGCTTGACGGGGTCGTAGATGTCCTGCACACCCCGGAGCACATCCACGTTGCAGAAACGTATGGACGTGGTATTGGGATCGTCGCCCTGCACGCCCATTTCGGTCATCACGGTCTTGTCGTACCCCTTTATTTCGGCTTCGAGCGTGGGGTCGATGATGATGTAGGCCAACACATGGCACAGGCGGTGGCGGAAGGGGAGCAGGATGCGCGACACCGTGGCCGAAATTCTGGTGTTGGCGGGCATACAGAGATAGTGGGAGAGGAGGGTGTAGTTGCCCCATTGGCTTTCTTCGCCCGTGTTGGTGCCATTACTTTGATTGGTGGTGAATCGCTCCACCTTGGCCACCTGCGTGTCCACACCGTTGCTCAGGGTGCGGTCGGTTTCTAGTTCGCTGGGGTCGTCCTTATAGCGAATGCGGTTGGGCACGTGGACGCCCTCAAAATAGTGGGGGCCGTTGTCGTACCAGCGCGCCTTCTCATCGGTGGCCTCACCCGTTGGCGAACGATAGTTGAAGGTATAGACTGCATATCCGCTGACGGGATTGGTGTCGTAATGCAAATCGGAGAGCGTGCCGCCCTGCAGTTGGAGGATGGCAGTGCGTTCTGTGGAGGAATTGCCCACCTCGCCATAGGTTATGTCCAGGCCTTTCTTCAGCGTTGGCACGAGCCACGACACCTGCTCGGCTGGCTGGGCCACCCCCGTGGCGCGGCTCAGCGGAGCCATCTCGGAGGAAATCTGGAGGTCGGGCACATCCACGCCGACCTCAATGGGGTCGCCTGTATTGCTGTCGGCCCAGCCCAGGAGATGGTCCTCGGCGCAGGAAGCCAGCAGCAGACATACCGCCAGTTTGGAGAGGAGGGAGGGGAGAATATTCAATTTCAGTGTCAGTGTCATAAGCAGGGCTGATGGTTGGGAAGGATGGACTTTGATGGGGATATTTCCGTTTCGCTCTCGGACTTCGTCAGCGTTTCACGGACGTGGAACGCGTGATTCACGGACGTGGAACGCGTGATTCACGGACGTGGAACGCGTGATTCACGGGCGTGGAACGCGTGTTTCACGGGCGTGAAACACTGGCAATGTGCCAATGCGAATTGTGCGGCGCGGATTTGAGATTGGGAAAGGAGGGCCGACAGTCGGCTAGAAGTCGGTGTCGTAGGTGGGCGAAATGCGGTTGCGCTTGCCAATCACTTGCTCTTCGCTGAATCCGCTGGCCCTCGTGTTGGCTCCGATGGCAGAGAGCGGCCACCAGTTACCTTGGCTGGGACGGCTGGTGTCCATACCGTTTACTATCTGGTTGAGATTGTCGAAGTAACAGGCGTAGGCGATAATGGAGCCATAGGAGGAGCGATCGGGGGCGACGGCAGCCCCGGCATCAAACCAACTGACGCAGTCGGTAATCTGAAGTTTCGGGTACTCGGAGAGTTTGTCGGAAGTGCCGCCTACGATGCCACCGTAGTAGTTGTTGACGGACTTGAAGGCAGTGGTCGAATTGGTTGCGCCCGATACGGCATTGTTCGAATTACCCAGGTAGGTACACTGGGTGATGGTGGCCTTGGCCGCACAGGCCACGATACCGCCTGCATAGTGCTTGGACTGTGTGCCTAGGGACTCGGGCATCCACATACGTACGGGCACCTTGACCTTGCACGCCTCCACAGTGGCTCCGCCAAAGGCCCAGACCACGAGGCCAGCGGGCGTACAGGCTTGCACGAAGGCTCCGTCGGCCGCCTTGACGTTGATGTTGCTCAGGCGGGCATTGGGTCCATACACGGCATAAGCCAAGGGGGCTATGGCGTCTTCGGCGGAATATTTCTCGTTCTTGACCGTGGGAAGGGCCACGAGCGGTTTGTCCAGCTGGAGCGTGAGGTCCTTGATTTTGCCGAGCACGTAGTTGAAGAGCATCGGGGCGGTCGTATAGGTGGTCTTGGTTCCCGTGGTGAGGTTGTCGCCCGTGGTGGTCCACACCTCCTTGTTGCCGGTGAGGATGATGGTCTTGTCGTTGCCGTCGAGGTTGAACGAGGCATTGTCTTCTGAGGCGTCAGTCTGGTCGGCATCCACGGTGCCGTGGGTCCAATCGGTGCTGCTCACAGCGAAACTTGCAGCGATGCGATAGTTGCGGTCGGGCTGATTATAACTGCTACTGCTCAAGATGGTATGGAGCTCCTGCTGGCAATCCAGGATGCCGTGGTAGCGTTGTCCGAGATACTTGTTCTCATTCGTCCCGTCGCCCTCGCTCTGGATAGGGTTTTCGACGAGCGTGGGCCAGGCGTTGCCATAGGCGCGTGTTTCGGTGTTGCCCGCAGAGGCAAAGATATTCTTGAATCGTGAGGGGTCCTGGTTGATGGTGATGCCGTATTCAAAGGTATTGTTGGACACGCGGCCCGTGACTATGCCGACGATGCCGCCGCCCATTATGCCCGTGGTGCCATTGACCGAGGCGTTGACGGTGCAACCATCGATGACGGCCATTGAGCTACCGTCCTTGTTGACCGACACGGCGGCGATTCCTCCGATGTAGTTGCTGTAGGTCGTATGATTGGGGCCCTCGATGTCAACGCCTGCTGTGGCATAGACGGGAAGGGAGGAGCTGCACTGGTAGATGGTGCCGAGATTGATACCGACGAAGCCAGCCACGGAGGCTCTGGCCGTGGTATTCTCCTTGTCGGTCTGGATGGAGATGCGCTCGATGATTCCTTCGTTTTTCTCGGCAACGACATAGGGCACTGTGGCTCCTTCGCTCACGGTGATTGAGCCGTTGACAATATTGGCCGAGGCGGACGTGCTCTTAAAGAGCTGGTGGGCTGTGATGAGGTTGCAACCAGCCAGGTTGAGCGTGGCATTGAGCTCCCAATGCGGTCCCCACGCTTCTTGGAGCGAATCGCTGGGCGCGTCAAGGTTGAGCTCGGTGGGCTGGATGATGCCGATGCTGCCCTGTGTGTTGAGTTTGGGATCTTTGAGGAAATGAATGAGGTCGTCACGATTGCGAATGACGACGGGGTCGCCGTTCTGTCCATAGTCGTCGCAAATGGTGCTGGTGGCCACCTCGGTCCAGTCCTCAATCCATGCAGTAATCAAGATTTTGCGGCTCTCGCGCGACAGGGTGGCAATGATGGTCAGGTGTTTGCCTGGTTCCAGGTTGTAGGCAGCCTCGGCTTCTGCCTGCTGCTCGGCGGTGCCGTTGACGAAGCGCTGGTCGTTGGCAGCATAGAAGGAGAAGTGCTGGTCGGACAGGTTGATCTTGGCAATGACCTCGGTGTCCTTGTTTACTGCATAATTGTGCGGCATCACAATGGCGTCATAGCGCGTGGTGCTGACCTGCGCCTCGGCGGGCCCGTTCTCATCGTCGTCATAGTCGATGAACTCTTGGCTGGCCCAAGCCTTGTCGATGGCAAAGGCTTCGGCGCTGCCGACTGCATAACTATTGATGGTCATCTTGATGTTCTGCCTAGCGTCCTGAAAGTTGAGCGCCTCGCGCTTCACGCCCTCGCCAGCCTTGAGGATGATGGTTACCCATGCACGCTGGTGCTGCATGTAGAGGGGTATCTTCTTGTAGTCCTCGTTGCTGGTGACCATCAGACCCGAGAGGTCCTTGGCCGTCTGGTTGTCAGTGTACCACTGCTTGCTCGTCTTGTACTGTATCTCGTCGGGGTTGGTACCGCTGCCCGTTTCCTCGTCGCCCGTCCAGAGGGGGAGGTAGGAATGGCCCTTGAGATAGTCCATGGCTAGCCATTTCTCCTGATTGCTTTGGTCGTTGCTCAGGGGATTGTTGTTGGCCTCGGCGCGGAAGCCCCACTTGCAGACGTTGTCGGGCCACAGGAGGGGGGCAGCCCCATCGTCCAACACGAGTGTGCCATCGTAGTTGGCAATGACGGGTGCACCGATATCGGTAAACTGGGCGGGCTTGTAGGTGCTGACGCCAGCAGGGTCGGCCTCGCCCTCTTTGTACATCTCAATGGAGAAGGTGTATTCGTGGTTGACGGCCTTGTACGCCCCTACCCTCTCCGTCCATTCATCCTTGGCGGAACGGCTGCCCATAGGCACTTCGGGTACCATCGTAGTAAAAGCGACAGGAGAACCGCTCTCTATCTCGCCATCGCCTGTCAGCCATGACCAATCATCGCTGCTGCATCCCGCGAGGAGCAGCAGCGCAAGGAAGATAAGTATGTGAAATGTTGGTTTCAAATCTTGAGGTTTTTCTTTGGGGGATTAGAACGTGTATCAGGGTACCGTATATCAGTTGACAATCGTACCATCGGATTCGTACTCCAAGCCGCTCGCGGGAACTATCCAATCGACAATCTCGGTGCGGATAATCGCCAACGTACCACGGCGGAGCTCGATGTTCCAGATGTATTTGTAACCGCTCTTGAGGTTCTTGAGGTCTTCGTTGGAAACGACATAGGTGGAAACGTGTGTGACGCCCGATCCATCTTTCTCCTCGTTCCAAGTGATGCGGATGGCCTGGAGCTGTCCGAAGGTGAGGGCGTTGTAGGACTTAATGTAGCCCGCGGGATAGCCCCAGTTCTCGGCTTCGCTGGCTTCGGCATCGTACATATCGAACATCTCGAAGGAGGTGCCATACTGGTTGTTGAGCAGTTGTTCGTCGGTGTAGTCGGAAATATCGACGGTCTTGTACGTGGTCTTCTCGACCTCGCCGTCCTCGTTGATTTCGGTGAAGACATAGGCCGTGTCGGACACTCCTAGCAACTCTACCTTCTGGATGTTGCTCTTGTCAATGACCACGGAAAGGTCGGCCGAGCTCTTGAGGTTGACCTGCACCTGGCTGAACTGGTGCTTGAAGTAGAGGTTGACGCGGTTGGCATTTTGCGTGGCACTGAGGGGAGCCATCTTGGTCAAGGCCTGACAGATGTCGGGCTGTTCGGCCATGCTGTTAATCTGATATCCCGTGACATTGCCCTCAGCATCCTTGATGGGACGGCGGGTGAGGTCGAACACGTTGGCGGGCAGGATACTGATAGTCTCCAGTTCCTTCTTTTCGAGGAGTTCCTTATAATAAAAGGTGTAGCGCGGACGCGTCTCATCGTATCGGGCATTGCCATATTGGTCGGTGAGGTAGTAATGCCACACGCACTTGGCCACCTTCACGCCCTCGGCGTTCTCAATCTCGTCGCCATCAAGGAGGATGCGCAACGTGGGCGATTCGCTAGTGCGCACGATTCGGTCGCCCACCACGGGGGTATAGACCTGATAGGGCTCAATGAGGTTGCCCTCGGTGTCGGTCTGGTAGATGTAAGCCTCCACCTCGGAGAGGTACTTGTTGGAGGCGGTATTGAAGAGGAAAGCTGGGCGGCCCGTCTTTTCGTTGTAGATAACTTCGATGTCCGCGCCCGACTTGATGCCTGTGTATGGCAACTTGTCGTAGAACATCTGGTACTGAATCCAGCCGTATTTCTTGTGCATCAGGTCAACGACCGAATCGGTGGCCAAGTCCTTGGAGTATTTGCACGACCAACCATAGTCGTAGTAGTACTTGATCAGTTGATTCGGGTCAACGCCTGCCGGAACCCGACCTTTGATATAGAGATTGTAGTTTTCGTCGGATGAAACGAAGTCGCGCACCTTTTCCCAATCGGCGAACTCACCGCTGACGCCATATATCTCGTAGCCAGCGTTGACATACTGCTGCACCTTTTCGCCGCTGCGCTTGATGTAGTCCACATCGGCAGGGAGGAATTTTAAGGAACCCGACCCTTTGTTGGGGCTGTAGCCAATGGTTGTGGCGTGGTTGAGGTCGGTCCAAGCCAAGAAGGCATGGGGCTTGCGGTTCTGCCAATACAGGCAGGTGGCTTTGGCGTCATTGCCGTAGCTATCTACATCGTCGGTAGGCAGGAAGTTATTGCTCCAATAGAGGGAGTTGCCCTTGTCGCCCTTCACCTTCAGCCAGGTGATGTAGTCCGTGCCGCCCTGCGTGTCGAACTTATCGCTACCAGTGGCTGCCATATAATACATACGGCAGACGAAGCGGTAGGCGTCGGGCATATAATAGGTAGCACCAGGCGTTTCGCTGACACCTCCTGCGCGGCTGTTGACGGCGTTGCTGGTTGTGCCGGCGGCAAAGAGCACCATCTCGCCCGTGTGCTGGCCATCGCCACTGGGGAGATTGCCTTCCACGCCTATGTCGTCGGCACACGAGAAGAGCAGCGACATCATTGCCACTGCCAATGCCAAGGGATGAAGTATGTTGGTTTGGAGTTTCAAGGGTTAATAGTTGAGTGATGTTCGGAGAATAATTAGTCCCAATCCAGAGAGGCGTTGCCTTTGCCCTCAGTATTGTTCCAGTCCTTAATCATGGCGCGGAACTGGATGGCTTCCTTGCCAAGCGTAATCGTGTAGGTATAGGAGCGGCCGCGCTCCCATTCACCAATCTGCGTACCCGAATTGCTGTCCACACAGTTGGTCAGGAGGACGCTGTACTTGGTGCCATCCTTGAGCGTGATGGTGAGGCGGCGGTCCGTCAGATCTTGCGGGATGAGAATATTCTGGACTTCGTGAGCGGTTTCAAAAAGGGCGGGCGTGCTGGGAGTGATGTTGCCTGTGGAGATATTGATGGTTCCCGCGCTGAAGAGGTCGGCAATGCTGATGACGGCGTCTGTCAGGTCCACGGCATCATCGCCCGTGGAAGTGACAAGGAGGAATTTCACCTTGCTCATAGCGTGCTCGAAGCGAAGAGGCACCTCGGATGTACGGGGGTCGATGGCCATGCCTTCGCTGATGGTTTGCGTGACGCCATTATTATCAACGCCTGTATGCTTGGGCGTGGTGGCCCAAACGAGGTCGACACCTTGGCTGGCCGCTCTGTCCGCAACGCCTGTCGTGGTGAGGAGTCCTCCATTCATGACGGCCAAACCGCGGAAGTATCGGCTCTCGCCCTCGCCTTGCCAATAGATTTCGGGGTCGTTTGTCCAGATGCTGCCATCGTACTTGCGCTCGGTGGCGTGGGTGGCATAGCTGACATCATCGTTGGCAGTGCTCTCATATATATAATAGGAGGTGCCCGCCACGAGCGGCTGCGATTCGGTGGGCTGGATGTTGCGCAGGTCGGTGCTAAACTGGATAATGCCCGTACCCGTGGCCTCCACCTGAATCCAGTCCTTCAGCATTGCAACGACCTGAATGCCTGCCTTGTTGAGGGTGAGGGTGAGGTGGTAGTTATAGCCAGGCTGCATCTTCCCCTCAACCAATCCTGCGGCCCAGCCTGTCAGCATATTGTCGGTCACATTGAGAATATAGTGATTGCCATCGACGGCGTTAACCTTCAGGAAGAGCTGAACTGGATCCAAAGCGAGGAGCGTCTGCGGCACGACGATAGCTTGATAAGTACAGGTGGCTTTGCCCTCTGCATTCGTTTCGACATTCCCCTTGAACATCTTGACCTTGCCGTTCTTCTCGCCTTCTTCAACATCGGTGGTAGCAGCCGTAACGGAATAATTGGGTGCGGTGAATGTGCCCTTGCGATTCACGTTTTGCAACTCCAGCTCGGTGTTTGCCAGGGCGCTTGCATCGAATCCATCGTTGGCAATCACATCCACCGTCACCATGCTCAGGGCATGGGTGAAGGGCAAGAGGATAGTGCCGTGGCCGCCAGCCGCACCGCTGTTCGTACCATGCGCATACTGCACGGGCGTTTGCTCTGCGCTCCAAAGGAGGTCGCTGTGCTGGACGGCTTCGGCTGTGGTTTGGTCGTACGGAACCTGCCAGCCGAGTGTTCCTGTGGGTTTGTCAAAGGGAACGAGCGGCGTTCCGCCATTGTAGCAGTATCCGTAGTAGCTTTGCAGATAGTGGCCATCGGTGCGGATATTCTTGGGGTCGCCAATGCCTCCTTCGCTCAGGTCGTCCCAGAAGAGTATGGGCGAAGCCGAAAGGCTGGTGGTCTGCGTGGTGTTGGTGGAATTGAGTTCCAACTCTTGCGTCAGTCCGATGGGCGAAATATTGCCGCCCGTATAGGGTTCGCTGGCAGCCTGATTGGTAAAGCTCACGAGGAGCGGAGCCTGGTCGGCGGAGATAGACGTGCGAGCGCCCGCTGTAGTCCCATCCCAAGTGACATGGCGGAGATAGGCAAGCAGCACATCGCCAGTCGCGAAGTCCTTGTTAGCGGCGCGCGATTGGGGCGTGGACATATCCAGCAGTGCCATCGTCGATATGGGCGTTTTCTCCTGGCCATTGAGGTAGGAGTCGTCCCATTCGGTAGTATCGGCACAGGCCATGAGCAGTCCCGTACACAGGATGTATAGTATTCGTTTCGTCATTGTCATTCGGTATCTTCACTTAGGAAATTATTGTCCAGTGTCAGTTGGAGGGCAAGGTCGTTGAGAAAGAGACATTGCCAGCGCTGCAACTCTTGCTCCTTCTCCTGATAGCCCCAAGGCGAGAGCATCAACAGACGACCAGCCGCACACGCTTCGTAGTATTCGGTGTAACCCACCTTCTGCTTCATATCGGCAGGGATGCCGCGCGGCATGAGTACGATGAGCGGGAAAGCTGCCTCGAGAACGGCACGTGCTATCTGTCGTTCGCCAGAACTAATGCAGGGGCTGACGGGTACTACTCCGTGCTCGCAGGCCGCTAGGATGTCCGCCTGATATGCCGCAATTTCTTCGGCAGAAGCCTTGCGCGACACCTGGATTTGGATGCTGCAAGGCGAATCCAGCAGGAAACGATTGCCCATCATGTTGAAGGTAACAGTTTGGCGTTGCGGCGGGTTCGCCTGCCAATCTGCGGGCTGCTCGTTCGTTTGCTGGGCGGTGGGTAGCGGTGGGTCGTAGGTGATGGGGGCCAAGAGGCCCGTCAGTTCAGCTTGGCAGCGTCCCCACCCTTTTGTGCCGCCTGTGGAGAGGTAGGGCATGGTGATGGGGAGGTTGTGCAAACGGACGAAGTATTGTCGGTTCTGGGTAATCTGCCAGAGGCGTTTGGGATTGTCGTCCACATATTGCAGCATACGTCGCAGCTGCTGCTGGCTAAAAGCAATGCGGTCGTGGAAATCAGCCTCGAAGACGAGGCCATTCTTCGGATGGGTGCAGCCACGTCCTTGTTTGCGGACGTAGTGCTGGGTAAGGGATTGTGCCGGCTTTGCATTGGCCACTTCAACGAGCGTGCTGGCTGGCAGTCCCAAGGCAATGTGCTTATAGGCCCTATTGACGTAACTCTTGAAGCGGTTGATGACATTCCCCAGTGCTTGCTTCTCAGGAAGGCGGGCTATCACCTGCACGACCATGTGGATATGGTTGGGCATGACCACGTGGCGGAGGATGCGCACCTGTGGGCACCAAGTCGGAATGGCGCGGATAAGGGCATCAACCTCAAGGCCAAAGGGAGTGAGGGCAATGAGGGCCGCGGAGGAAGAGGCGGAGGAAGAGGAAGAGGAAGGGCCAACAGCGGCCGCCCACGTGCTCTGCGCCTCAGGCGCAGAGCCCATCGCACCCACCGCACCCATCGCGCCCGCCCCTACCGCGGAGGCGGCACCCGCACGCCCAGCCACCTCCCCAAAGAGGTGCGGGCGGCCCGCCTTGCTGTAGGCGCGGAGCAGCCATTCGGGGTATCGCCATGCGGCAGGGAGGGGCTGCACCGAGCGGTCGTCATCGGGAATGCCAATGGGCCGAGGCGGTGTCTGGTGGCGCTGGCAGCCTATCGTGATGAGATAGGTGCAGGGCCTGTGATAATCCCAACCATTCAGACGTCGCAGTTTGCGATGTTGCGTTTCTGCGCGCCACCCCTGTTCGGTCATGGTGAGGCGCAGACCTCTGCTTACGCTGATTGTTCCGATGGGAATCTGCTGGCTGTCCATGTCTTTAGGCTTTCAAGAAGGAGGGGGGAAGCACTACATCCAAATATTCTCGGAGGCATCTACGGTCTTCCAATCGGTGACAGTGGCTGTGACGCTGATACCTGTCTTGGTTACATGAAGGTTATAGATATAGCGTTTGCCTGGCTCCCACGCTGTGATATTCTTCAGCACACCGCCCTCCGTCACCTTTATTTCCTTGATACCGAGCACAGTCTCATAGGCATCTGTGGCTGAGCCATTCGCACTGATGGTTATGCGGAACTTCAAATCGCCCGAGGCATTGGTCAGTGCTTGCGGGATGATGGTGTTGCGATAGTTGGCATCTTTGTTGGAAATGGGCTTTTCTATGCCAATATCTTTCGTCATCGTGAAAGGCATCACCGTCTGGCCGGTAAAGTCTGACGCCTCCGTACCCAACAAAATTTTGCCCTTTGTATAGCCACCAAGGATTTCCACCTTGGTATGTTCGTTGATAGTGATAGCATTGGCTGCGCCATCGCTGGTTGTCAACTTGACAATCACTTGCGACATGGCATACTGGAAATTCATGCGGATAAGCCCAGTGCTTTCGTCCTTTGAGTCGGTCGCACAGATACCTGCGGGATAAGTACCATCCTCTCTCTCGTGGGCAGGATTCTTACAGGTTTCGTCGGGAGCGCCACCTGCGGCCGTCCGCGGCCGTCCTATCATGAGGTCGGATGGATATTTATTTGCTACATATTCGGCATTTTCCACTTCAATACTATTGCCACCTGTTATCTTGGCTGCCGCTGGGCCATCTGGGCTTCCCACTTCGGGCCAAATGCCACGGAAGAAATAGTGCGTCTGATGGTCGGGCCAGTAGAGTTGCGGGGACATTGTGTACTTGCCACCGCTATAACTTACCACGGCTTGGTCGCTTGCCCCCGTGTACGTGCCATCAATCGTTGTGCTGCGATAGAGGCTGAAGGGCGTGGTCAGGTCTGTTCCCGTGTGGCCATAGCATTCCGAGAAATTGATGATGGGCGTTTCGTCAGCGGCCTCAACTTTCTCCCAATCCTTGATGGTGGCAGTGACATCTACCCCTGTCTTCTTGACAATGACGTTGAAGATGTAGTGCTTGCCTTGCAGGTAGGTAGTATTACCCACTCCCTGTACAGCCTCCATAGCATCATTCATCTTCTCTGCCGTGACATAGTAGGTATTGCCATCGGCCTCAATGCGTACTACATTGACATCATCAGCAAAGGAGTTGCCAGGGAAGACAAGGGCGTAGGAATGGGCAAGATGTAGAGTTTCCACACCACCAATGTGAGCAATAATATCGCCCTGGTCAGATGTTGGCGTAGAAACTTTTGCCTCCACATTCACATTACCCTTATAATAATAGTTTAGCAGGGTTACTTTGGGAGGATTCTCGAATTTAGCATTTGCGTTATTCTTGTGCTCGTAATCATAGCCAGGAAAGCCTTCGTCAGCCGTGAGCTTTACAGAAATCTTACTCATGGCATGGGTGAAGACAAGCAGGTCGCTGGTTTTATCTTTATTTCCAGCTAGCCATGGATCAAACTTCAGCGTTCCATCCTTTCCCTCTTGAATATTATTCGAGGTGAGCAGGTCGAAGTTGATTGTTCCGCCAGTTTGATTTAATGGCAGTGTCCAAGGGATGGCTTTCCAATCCAAGATTTCTTCTAGGTTGTTACCTCCCTTATCTTTGGGCAAAGAGTTCGTACCATCCACCGTTACACCAAATATACTCAGTCCCTTTTCGCGGCCATTACCATCGACAGGCTTCATATTGGCTGGGTCAGCCGTGCCAAAGTCATCCCAGAAAATGGGCGGAGAAAGGGTTAGCGGATTGTGCGGTTTCAATTTGCCTCCTGCATCATACTCAAGGCCAATCGTGGCAAAGGTTGTTGTTTGAATATTCTCAAGAGGATTACCATCCTTATCCTTGTGCCCTTTCCATACACCATCAAAACGCAGGTGCAACTTGCCAGATTTGAAAGGTACATGGTGTGCTGCATCTTCATCATGCGATGGCGCACGAGAAGCCACTTCCTCCTCGCCCGAACCGATGGCCGCGCGCAAAGTAATGGAATTGTGCTCTGCGCCTACGGTATAGGTGGGCTGGAAATCATCGCTACAGGCTGCGGCTAGCAAACTGAGGATACCTATTATATATATATATGGTGTGGGTCGCATGGATTATTTGATTTGAATTACTTCATCGTTGGCTTCTACTTTCTCCCAATCCAGGATGGTACAAGTGATACCTGCCACGCCTCTTTTCGAGAGTTTGAACGTGTAAGTATATTTATAATCGGGGTACCAACGGTCAATCTGGCATTTGCCATCAACCACGGCATAGGGATTCTGGAGGTTCTTGGAAGTAACATTGGCGGCTTGTGCAAGAACCTTGGCCAACTCTATCTCATAGTGGTTGTTGTCGGGAGTAGTAATGTCCAGCACTACGCCTGCGAGGAATTGCGGGATGGCTCCATAGTTGGACCACGTCAGGGTGGTGCCGCCTTGCAGAGGGAAGGTATGCGTGCCCGTCTGCGTGTCAGTGCCCAAGACGAGACCATTGCCCAGCTGTACGCGGCCCTTGGTATAGATATTCTTGAGTTCTATCTTGGTCGCGGTGCTTGTCCCATCACCCAAGTTCACCTTGGCATCACCCGTCACACTACTGATGTTGATGGTTACATCACTCATCACGTGGAAGAGGAGGAGTTTCAACGGGCTTTCGGTTGCACCGATGGCATAGTGAATCTGGTGGCCGTCTGTTCCTGCAAAACCATTTGTCAGGCTGTAAACGAACTTGGTGCTGGGCTCCATCTTGGGGAAGGGGGCTCCCCAGCACACGTCCGTATAAGGAGGATCTCCCGAGGTCAGAGCTACGCAATCCTTACCATCAACAGTAGTGGGGGCTGGGGCAGCTTGCGGCGCGATGGCGCGGAAATGATAGAAGGTCTTGTTGTCGGGCCAGTACCAAGATTTACTCAGGGCATTCGTGGAAGCAGTATAGGCATTTCGATCGGCATTGCCATAGCCTGTATCCCACACATAGCCCTTACCAGCTTCGGAAAGGATGTCGCCTGTGATATTGGCAGTTGTCTCGGCAGCGCGATAGATGTAAGCATTCTCCTTTGTCCCCGTACGGTCTTCCAGATTCAGTATTACCTTGGCGTTGCTGGGAGTATGCTCGGTGGCAGTGACAGTTTCCCAGTCCAAGATCGTGGCGGTGATTTCCTTAATCTTGGTCTTGCCTATGCGTAATTTGAAGACATAGTGAACACCGGGCTTGAGTTGCGTTCCGCCAATCAGGTGGTTGGTCTTGTCCAACGCTTGAATCTTATCCAGGAGTTCCTTCTTCGATAGATTGTACTCGTTGTTGGCAATAATTAGATGGATATCGCCTTTGGTCGGACTGCTCATATCGGTGGTCGGCATCACCAGCGCATCAAGGGTAAAGGCGCTGCCCGTTGTGGCCGTTGCGCGCTGTGCCATCGTCTGGATGGTCTGCGAAGAGTAAGCGCCTGTGAACTCTCCCGTGGGAATATCAAACTCGGTGTTCTTCGTGTAGAAGTTGGTCAGCTTGATATTGGTGCCTGTGGCAAACTGAAATTCTTGGGCCGTGAAGCTTTCCGTATCGCGGATAATCTCGAACGTAATCCACGAGAGGGCGTGGTAGAAGCAGAGGTTGCCTTGGTCAAACTTGCGCGTAGAGCTGTTGAACTTCAACCGCTTGTCTTGTTCTATTCCTTCCGTGTACTTCGAGATATTATTGCTATAGCAGAGGTCCTCATCGCGCAAGGTCTCTGTTGTCTGATTATCCGAGACGGTCCAATCCACAATGGTCGGGGAGATAGCTGTATTCGACCAAGCCTCTGTCGTAGGCATACTGGTCCAAGGGTAAACGCTTTTGCCGCCAATCTCTATCACCTTGCTGCTTCCTGGTGAGCAGGCAGCATAGATGGTGAGCTGTGCGTTGCGAGCATAGCAGTCGTCCCAATAGCGGGTGCAACCTTCCTCGCTGAAACTTATCGGACTGAATTTCTCTGCATCGGCAGTGCCTGTCACACCCTTAGTCACAGAATAGAGTTTGTTTGCTCCTGCGTCCTGGCTCTCCATGACCATATAGAGGGCGGTTCCCGCAGGTATTATCCCTCGCTTTGCCACCTCGTTAGGGTCTTTGGTAATAGCACGAGCCCGCGAAGCATTCACCTCGCCTACCCCACCGACCGACAACTCAATCGATGTCTTACCTTCATCATATCCACCAAAATCAATGACGTCACCATTGCAAGCCACGAAGGCCTGCAATGACAACACCATAATTATAATGGATGGAATATTTCTGATTGGGGTCTGCATTGTTTTTGTTTGTCTACTTGTTGAAAACAAAATACTGCGAGTGGTTAGTCTTCAAGGTCAATGTCAATATCACCAGCCTCTACCTTATTCCAATTTAAGAGCGTAGCCGTAATATCGGTAATACCCTTCTTGGTTATCGTAATGGAATACACGTAGTGGTGGCCAGGATACCAACGTTGGATATAGCTTCCTACCGTATGGTCTCTATTGTCATCAACAGCCGTTACTTTGATATCAGTGAGTCTCTTAACAATGTAGTATTCGTTGTTATCGATGGTTCTGATAGTGATACCAACATAGTCGTTCTCAGCCGCAGATGAATAAGAGGGATTCACATCCGCTCCCGTTGCTCTCACCAAAGTCTGAGGTATGAACTGCCAAGAGTAAGCTCCCGTTACAGTTTCGGTGCCTGCCCATCCGTCAAACGAGGGGGCAGTCATCGTTTGAGAAGTTAAACCACCTGTAGGAGCAATATATCCTGTACCCATATCTACTGTCGCTTGGGGTTTAATACGATTGACTGTGACAGTGGCATTCTTCAGATTGACCTTGGAACCATCAGAGGAAGTCTTCAAAATGACATCCACCCAGCTTAGCATGTGGAACTCCGTAATCTTCAGCGGTGTAGTTGTTGAGGTAATACCCTTATGAATGTTAGCTTTGAAGCCTTCATTTGCCGTTGGGTTGTAAGACAGATTGGCATCATGCTTCATAGGTGCACCCCAATGGTAGTCATGGTCATTTGTCTTGGCACCATGCGTCATGGTAAACTGGTCATTATTGGCCTCTAAGGCATTATTAGCCTTGGTATTCAGTGTGCGGAAATGGTAGGCCGTTTTGTTGTTTTCGTAATACCATTCATTTGTCTTGTAGGTATGCGTAACAGCATCGGTTTCAGTGAGAACTGCAGGGCCTTCATATTGTCCTGAGAAATCGTCAGCCGTATAAGAATCATCAGTGTAGATAGTGCCCAAATCCTCTGCCTTACGGAAGAACTTAATATCGTTGCAAGCTGAACCTGTCACATCTTTCAAGGAAAACTCTACATGCGAATTGTCCAAGGGGAAGTTTCCTGCCGTAACAGTATTCCAGTCCAAGACGGTGGCAGTAATATTGTCAATTTGCTTTTTATTGACCGTGATGGTAAAGTGGTAGTTGATACCCTGCATCATGGTATATCCTGTTTCGGTATAACCAAACTCTGCGTTCTTATTGGCCTCCACAGAAGCCAATGCTTGGAACAGATCACCCTGCGTGACGTAATAAATATTATCATCTATCTCAAACGACATGACATTTTGAGCACCATCCTTATTTATCACATAGTCGGGCAACATCTGAGCCTTATAATCACCAGCGGCAGCAGTCGTTGAGCCACTCATTACCTTTATATCTTGACAAGGTAGTATATCCCATACGCCTGTCTTCATATACAGTTTGCCAGAGGTATTCATACCCTCCAATTTAATATTGGAACCCGCAGCCACCTTCGTATGTGTAAACTGGAAGTCGGCATCAGATGAATTATTAAAGCCTGTGCCCTCTACTAATGTAATAGTGATACGGCTCAGGGCATGAGTAAATTTCAAGTGGCCTTTATCGAAATATCCACGGCTGCTAGGATCTGCCGTTTCATTCAAGAATCGCAAACAACCATTACCATGCTGCCCTTCTACTCCTGTATGAGCAGCAGGCTTCCATGTGGCGTGTTCCCAGTCATACCAAGTACGACCATCCGTACCTCCTGCTTGGATATTGTTGCTATAAACGAGGTCTTCGTTCTTGAGAATATCCTCTGTCTGCTTGTCAGTAGTTACTGTCCAAGTTGTTGTTATCTCATCAGCATCATTACAACTCGTCCAGACATTCTCCACCACTCCTCCTGACAGCGCATCTTGCAGTTTCGTATTATGAGTATTTCCTGTACCAGGCACAGCTACAGCGTAAACAGAAAGATGTGCAGAACGACCAAAGGCATCGTCCCAATATCTCTGCTGGCCAAGCTCGAAGGTCAGGTCAGAATGGTCATTGTGTACATTCGCCACAGCAAGGGCCTTGTTGCGTCTTACATTTGTAGTACCACCATCTTGGTTGGAACGAATGTGCATGATGATATTTGAACCCTCGGGGAAAGCACCTGCCGTCACGGCACGCTGAGCAGGACCCGACTGGATACCTTCGCTCATCGAAAATTCTATCAAACTTTTTTGGTTGGTAGGGATAAGCTCCTCCATCACGTCACTGCTACAACTTGCGGAGGCGAGCAATGTGGTAGCCATTGCCACATGGAAAAAATACTTTTTCATATTGTGTTGTTGTTTTATTCGTTAGATATAGTTGCTTTGTTTTAGTGTTCCAGGTCCGTGCTCAAACTACCATTGACATACTCCCAAGGTGTGAGGGTGCAGGTGAACGAGAGTTCTAGTTTGTCGCCTATGCCTCCTAGGATGAGGTAGTAGGTGTAGATGTAGCCGGACTGCCAGGTGTGGTAGGGATGGTAGGTGCCATCGATTTCTATTTCTATGGGCACGTCCGTGAAGGTGAGATATACCTGGTCGTTTTGGTCATAGACCTTGAAGGAAACGGTCATCGTGACGTTGGTCTGGGGCAACTGCATCATGCCTTCCTTGCACTGAAGGAAGAAGGCTGTCTTTTGAGTCTGCGCCAGGCGCAGGTCGTTGCCCGCTACGTTTCTGCCACCTTCGAAGGTGAAGAGCGTGGGCAGGGAGAGGGCGGGCTGACGAGTGATACCTGTGAAACCCGAGTAGGCACTCAGGTTGCGCCAACTGGTATAGGGGTCGTCGTTAGTGCCTGTGCCGCCGCAGGAGGCTTCGTAGCCCGTGGCGGCGGTGACGAAGTTGTCGGAGGTCACCCTGACGGTGAGGTCTTTTATATAGAGGAGGTTCTCAGTGGCCCAAGGGTGGAGGGAATATACTGCAAACCGGATTTTCGAGTTGAGGTGGTGGAAGGGCATCCACACTTCGCGGTGTCGCGTAGTGGTTGTATTGTTGACGTTTGCTTTTGCAGGGTCGATGGCTAGCAGGTCGGTGTCTTTGCCATCGGTGCCGCGGTGAACCTGTGCGGCGATGTAGGGTTCTGCCTCTTCGGTGGTAAGGGTGCAGTCGGCCTTGCGGGTTTGCACCGTTCCGTTTAGGCAGGTTTGGTAGTAATAGGGTGCGTGGATGGAGAGGTTGTGGTCATCCATCTTGACGCGGGCTTGGTTGTTGGTGTAGGGTGCTACAGCGTGAAAGCGATAGGGGAAGTTGCTATAATCCCAATACTTTTCGTACTGCCCCTCGATGGTGGTGTAGTCCCAGAAGTGTTGCAGCGTGCCGCTCCAAGCGTTGCCGCGGGTGTAGTACTCCACATGATAGTTGGGCATTACGGTTTGTTGTTTGCTCGTGGCGTAAGCCTTGTAGGTATTGACCAGAAAGTCTGTGGTCAGGAGTGTGCTTGTGGCACGTTGTTGCTGTGTGCCCTGGTCCATTTGGCAGGAGAAGAGCATAGGGTCTGTACTGTCCGTATTGATTTCCTCCACCTCTTCCAGCACATCGTTGCTGGAGCAGGAGAATAAAAACAACACACTGAGTGCTGCCAGGGCCACGCGGACCCCGGCAAGCACCAGTGCATTGGATATTTCTGTACGGTTGTACATTTAGGATGGATTAGTCTTTAACAATGAACGAAACGGTCTTATCACCATTGGTTACATGGTAGGTTCCAGCGGGGCAGGTAGAACCAATATGAATAGTACCTGCTGATGCGTTTACTGTCATACCCGTTGCAGAAGGATAGGAAACAGAAGCGACATTGGAAGCACCATTCTTGGTAGCAGTAACATTGATAGTAACGTTAGCATCATTATCAATTACATACGTGCTCAAAGAAAGAGTGTAAACATCCTTCACCGTGAATGTGCGCTTGTAAACAGTGGTAGATTCATCACCAGGAGTTGTAGAAGCAGTCTTGGTGGTTACTGTGCGAGTTACAGTGTAATCACCTGTAGCAGCACCAGCTTGAATCGTTACTACACCTGTGTTAGCATCAATACTGATACCAGTACCAGTACCAGTACCAGCAGTTACCTCATAAACAGACGTGCTAGGTGCAGTTACAGCTTCACCACCAATAATAGTGAGCGTCTGGCTAGTTGTGCTGAGGCCAACAGTATTCGAGCTGAGCGTGAAGCCATAATTCTTCACTTCGAATGTTGCATAAGCATCACCTTCTTCAGTAGTAAACTTCACCTGATAAGTACCAGTCTTGGCAGAAGTGCCGACAGTCACAACACCAGATTTGTTAATAGTAACCTTGCTCATATCATCGCCAGTCGTACCTGCGGGATAAACCAGAGAGTAGCTTCCTGCTGTACCTGCATAGGGAGCACCAGCGAGCGTGGGATAGGTCTTCAGCTGAGTAGCAGCTGCACCACCCGTACCAATCTCTGTAGCAGAGAGGGAGATACCATAGTTACCGATTACATAGAACTGTGCTGTGTACGTGTCAGAGTGGTTGTGATATGCGTGCTTCTCACTACCATTCAGTGTGTAGGTGACGGTGTAAAGACCAGTCTTCTGATCAACGGGAATCGTAATCGTACCACCACTTACGGTCAGTGCACCTGCACCAGCAGGACCTGTAACAGTGAACGTACCAGCAGGAGTGATGTCGCTAGCATCCTCGTAAACCTTCACAGTAATGTTGCCACCAGTAGAAGCCTTGATGTTCTTGGTTCCAGCCTCGAAAGCTGCGCTGGTCAGCACGACACTATAATCCGTAGTCTCGGTATTGTCTGAGATGTTGTAGTCGCTTTCTTCTTTCGTCCAGTCTTCAACTGTACAGTTGTCGAAGATAATGGGATAGAGAGACTGGTCAGGATCTACGTTAGGATCAGAAGGATCAATAGTACCAGGGTTACCTGTTGTACCATTGCTATTCTTCGTGATTCGGAAGATATAGGTATAGTGAGTGTTGCCATTCCAGTTTGCGTTACCAGAAGGAACATGAACGGTTGCATCCTTTACAACGATACGCTCGCCAGACTCAACTGCGGTCAGTTCGTAAGACACGTGGAAGGTAAAACCAGTCGTATTGTCCTTGGGAATGGCGTAATAAGTGGTAGGAGAAGCAGTTGCCATTACTCGCGTAGTACCAATCTCACTTGCAGCAGGCGAAGTAAACTTCAAGGGAACATCAGAAGTAGTTCCTGCTAGTTGATTTACAGCGGGGGCTTCAACATCTGCCAGATTTATATCAAATCCAGACGCTGAATAATACTCACCCACAGTAAAGTTGTATTTTTCACCTGGAGTAGTAGGAATTGCAGGAGTAGCAGCAACGCCATAATCATTGGTCAAATTGAGAATGCGGACACTATAGCCATTGATGTCCTCCCAGAACTTAATATTTACCTTGGCATTGAGGCGCTTGAAGCTAAGGGGAACGTCCTTACCATAGTCAGGAGCATCAACCTTGTTGGCTGCGTACATATATTCGCAGTGCTCGTAAGGCAGATTACCTTCTACATAAGCCTCCTGCACAGAGCCATCGGGAATGTGGAGGGTCTGGTCATTGTTCGTGAAGGATGCTGTAGGTTTCACACTACTATTAATATAAGGAGCGTAAGCATAGAACGTGGTGGACGGAGCAGACTTATCCCAGAACTTCAAGTACTGCTTTTCGAGATTGGACATATACTGAGTCTGGTCCTTGGTATAGAAACCTTCAGTACCCATGTAGTTGTACTCAGTATAACCCAAGTTTTCGTACGCCCAATACGACGAACCATTGTACTCTCCGTTCTCGTCACCCAAGGTCGTCTGACTATCACTGGTGAAGGAATAACCCTTCTTGTTGGTTTTGTCCATGTAACCAACCAAGTAGTTATCCATCACGTTGTTTACAGCTTCGCCTTCCTTGTAAGCGAAGACACCGAAGTTGTAATGACCCGTCTGATACAGATTCAGGGCACGTTGAGATACAGAGTTCTTACCCTGTACCTGGAAACCAATGACATTACTACCATTCGTTTTTCCCGTACCATCTGACAGTTCAAAGTCATTCGAGCAACCAGCCAGCATCAAGGTCGCTGCCGCTAAATAAATGAACTTCTTCATAATGATAATTGATTAGTAAGTAAATATAATATGATTTTTGCTTCTTTTTGAAGTTGCGTATTGATTGCCCCCCACCCTACATAGGAATATCGTAGTCCACATTCTCGTAGTCGTCGATGGTCGGAACGAAGAGGTCGCCGTTTTTGTCGTTGTCGCCTTCGGGGATGGAGATATCCTGGCAGTTGATATGAATGGTGAGGATGCCGCCGTGGGATTGGGCGCGACACTGGTCGGTGATGAGGGCGCGGATGGTTTTCTCTTTGCCGTTGTTGAACATCAAGGTGAAGTAGGCGTAGTTGTCCAGGTCCGTACGGCTGCCCATGTATTCGGCACGACTTTCGGGTCGCCAGCCGTCCATATCGCAGAGGCCGAAGGTAGTCAGTTTGCCACCGATAATATCTACCCGCTCGCCGTCAATGGTGAGGTTCTTCTTCAAGCGTGTGGGGAAATACACCATGCAGGGATGGTTGTTGGTATGTCCCGTGTTAACACTCGTGCCGCTGGCAAAGGCCGAGATGGCGGCATCGCCCGTGATACCCGTGATACGCCCATCGTTGTTGTGGAGAATCACCTGAACGAGGTAGATATATACGAGGGGGGTCAGTTCGGTTTTGATTTGCTTCACCCATACGTTTTCCTCTTCGTTGAAATAGTCGTAGTCTTCCTTGTTGCGCGATATATATACATCGCGCTCATAGGCGGAATAGAAAATTTCGGGCTGATTGAACAAGCCTGTGACGGCCAATGGGTCGCTGTCGCGCAGCAATCCGCGGGTGACGGTGGTCGTGGCGGTGACTTCGTTGATGTCGCTCTCGTCAATCTGAAGCACCTGCGACATGGTGGGCGAGTCAATATTGCTCCAGAAGAGCAAATCGTAATAACCGAACATATAGGTGCGGCGGAAATGCTTTCCGAAGATGGTGAAGCCGTCCATGCCTGAGCGGGTGTGGGGCATTCCGGGAGCTTCGCCGAGGAAGTAGCGGCGCACTTCGTAGTTGGTTGGATCGGGATAGGCGATTGGACCAAAGAGCTCTTCATCCATCTCGTCCCAGCCGTAGTGCCAGTCGGTCTGCCAGTCGACGTTGACATTCCAAACGATTTCCAAGTCTGTCACCACGATGGGCATATCCACCAGCACATCGTCGGCTGGCAGGTGCAGGGGCGGTTCGATGCAACCCACGAGGAGCAGACTGAGGAGAAGGATGCCGCGGCTCACGGCAGCGCGTACGGCTCTGGACATCCGGCCCAACAGGCGGACGGGGTTATGTTTGCTATGCGTCATCTGCCTCCTCCTTTCTGCTTTTTGCGATAAACAATGTCGTAGGTGAGGGAGATACCGAGGTTGGTCGGGCCCAGCCAGGTGAATACGTGGTTGCGCTTCTTGAACTTGCTGGCCGTGCCGTGATAGTCGTAATAGTATTTGCCGTCAATGTCGCCCGTGATGGGGTTGCCCCACACGTAGGGGTCATAGCGCGTGGCCAGAAAACCTACTGCTCCCATCAGCTCAAGGCGGAAGTGGCCGTTCTTGATAAGCGGCAGGGTATAACCGCCCGAGAATCCCGCACCAAGGCCCTCGCCCTCCCATCCCGAGTTCGCACCAAAACCGATACCATAGACAAAGCCGTGGGCGTAGGCACCGAGGTAGGCACCGCGGTAGGGATGGCCTTTCTTGAAGTAGCGGCGCAACTCCAACTGCACATCGCGCACCTGAAAGAATTTGTGCGTGGACCAATGACGGTGGTTGCTCACACTTACACCTATATTATAGGTAAGGTGGCCGCGTCGGGGGAAAAATTCTAATTGCAGATTGACGGAAGGCGCGAAACCAAACTTGGGCAGATAGAAAAAGTCATGCAGGAGGTTGGTGCGCAGGGCAATGAGCGGCAGGCGGCTGGCCTCCTCTTCTACTCCCGATGAAGGCACACCGCTCCAAGGCGTGAGCGGAAGGAGGGGCAGGTGCTGGGTCAGATCGGGCTGGAGAGGCTCGGGCTCTTTGATGGTGCTGACAAAGACTTTGTCGAGATTCATCAGTTCCACCTCCTCGGGCATTCGGCCGAACCACATCATCACGCGGGCTTGGCGCAGCGTGGGGAAGTATTGCTTGAGCAGGCGGCGCCAAGTGCGGCCATTGTCGTGCTTTTTCAGTTTCTCTTTGCAGCAACGCTCATCGCCGCCGCAATCGTCCCAGATTTGCTGAACGATGTCGGCCTGGGCATCGCCCGCCTGTCGCATCAGGACAATCAGGTATTCGTAGTCCTCGCAGACGCTGCCCGTTTCAATGGACGAGGGGTCGAAGGGCATGCCCAGCTCTGAGGTGACGAAGTCCACCAGACGTTTCGTACGCCCTGCACCGAGGCGGCAGTTGTTGTCGTACGGACCTTCGGGCGAGGCTGCACCGCGCACTATTATCTTGCGCAGCACGAGGCCCTTCTGGCGAAGGATGGGCACAACCTCGTTGCGATAGAGAGGGATGAAGGATTCGCCTGCACGCAATTCGGTGCGATTGACCGTAAACTGAATACCGCGTGCACAAGCATTGAAGAGGGAATCGCTCACTTCGGGAACTGCGGCATTGCGGTCGTTGCTGATAAAGATGAAGGGGTATTCGGGCAACTGTTCGAAGGAACTAGCGGTCTGTGCCACTGCCTTCACACTGGAGAGCAGAAGCACTATGAGCGTCCATAATTCCTTACGATATTGCATACAGTTTTTTGGTTATTTGGGATGGTGCAAAGTGAATTTCTAAGCTTGTTTTTTCACCCATCTTGCTAGTTAACCTCTTTTCATTTAGTGCAAATGTATAAATTTTCTAGATATTTGCACGTTGCAACAAACTGAATTTTCCGTTTTACCCCCCTATTTCAACATTTGGGGGTTACTTTGAGAGCCATAGTTGGCAATTCTCGCACAGAATCTTTACGTTGGCTGCCATTGGGAGGGTTCTTGTTTGCCACCGGCTCAACCCCTCCCACGAAGGGGGTTATTATGTAGTTTAGAGTTGGGTTGAATCTTCATGAAAACGGGTCCTGAGGTGCCCGTTCCCTTGAAAAGATGATACAAAGGTAAGGATTCTATCACTGTGTGACAAAATATTTGTTTTAGCGGCGGCTAAGATTTTTTGAAAATGGGAATATTTGACGTTTTGGGAAGCCGAATTGATGATTTGAGAAGGTTTTTGTAGATTTGAGAAGGGTTTTTGAGCCCAAGCCAGCGTTACATTTGCGCAAAAACCGTACATTTGCACGTGCTTATATAGCGATATTCTATATAACAAGTTTCAACGGTCGCTTTGCTCCCTAGTTCCAACGGAAGCCTGCGGCTTCCTAGTTTCAGAGTTTCAACGCAGCCTGCGGCTGCTAGCTCGATAGTCGAAGCAAGCGGAAATAGTTCTTCTGTTGATATTGTCCAGCCTGTTATTTCGATCTCTATTGGGGTATTCCC
>SFID01000101.1 GCA_004555425.1 Bacteroidales bacterium | reverse complement strand
GCGCTGGAAAGAAATGTACCGCACGTTGCTCGTGTGGCTCAGCGGTTTTCAGATGTTTGTACTCTTTGAAGTAGTTATCAATGAGCCAACATTTCCGCTGAGCCACACGAGCAAGCAACGTGCGGTACATTGCTTTTTCAATGAGAACAATCCATATTCAATTTCAAACGCCTAGAACGGGGAGAGTTCCAGGCCGACATTGGTGATGCCGGGCAGGGTGGGGCGGCGCATGAGGTGGTAGATGCGGATGCGGCCTTGGTTGCCTGGTTCTAGGTTGAGTCGGTTGAGGGGAATGATGTGCTCGTAGTTGGAAATGCCCGTGCCCTGCGCATCGCCCTGTTCGTTGGTAATGCTGATTTCCAAGGTATCTTTGTGGCAGCGTATGGTCGTCCCATTCTTGGCAGTCCATTGCTGCTCCGCCACGATGGTGAGTTTCTGAAAAGGATAGGCATGGGCGGAGGAGGTGCGTATGCCTAGGATGACCTCGTAGGGGGCTGCGCGGCGGATGGTGTCCACTTGGAAGGTGAGTGTGTCCTTGGCGCGCCAACCTTCGGTGGGTAGGTCGCGATAGTCCTTGATGGCTGTAGATTCGGTGCAGGAAACGAGGGCTGCTATCAGGATGAGAATGATGGCGGGCTTGATATTCATTCGGGAGAGGGCGGTTAGGGAGGAGGGTGGGGAGAGATGGTGAAAAAAACACGGCACACCCGAGGGCGCGCCGTGTTTAGGCTTATTTGGCTTCGTCGCCTGCGCCTGGACGGTTGCGATAGCGCGTACGATTGTTGCCACGGCGGTCGTTGCTGCGGCGGTTGTTGCGATCGTTGTTGTCGTTGTGCTCTGTTGGCTGGCCATCGTTGGCGCTTCCTTCGATGGGCTGATTGCCACGAGAGGGGCGATCGTTGCGGTCGCGCTGTTTGCGGTTTTTCTTTTTGCGATTGCGGTCGAAGCGCGTGAGGTCCTCTTGTTCGACAAGGTCAATGGGCCGTTGGGGCTCCTGTGGTCCTTGCTCTTCGAGGTAGAGGGGACGCTCGCCCGCCTTGTTGAGTTCGATAATCTGATGGGCGCGCTGGACAGAGATGGTCACGAGATTTGCTGCCAGCCGCTTGTCGGTGCTGTAGGTGACTTGTTGGGCCAGGATGTCGGCCTTGAAATAGAAATAGGTGGCATCGGCAGTTTCCAACTGTACATCGCGGGGCGGCAACTGGCGGAAGGCTTCCACGTAGGCATCGGCCTCGTAGTTGAGACAGCACTTCAGTTTGGCGCACTGGCCCGCCAGTTTCTGCGGATTGGGCGAGATGTCCTGGAAACGGGCCGCGGCGGTGGAAACGGAGTTGAAGTTTTTCATCCACGTGGCGCAACAGAGTTCGCGGCCGCAGGGACCGAAACCGCCAATGCGGCCGGCTTCCTGACGGGCACCGATTTGCTTCATCTCAATGCGCACATGAAATTCCTCGGCAAGCACTTTGATGAGTTTGCGAAAGTCCACACGGGCATCGGCAATGTAGTAGAAGATGGCCTTGTTGCCATCGCCCTGATATTCCACGTCGCCAATTTTCATATTGAGTTCCAAGTCTTTGGCGATTTGTCGGGAGCGAATCATCGTGTCCTGCTCGCGGGCCTTGGCTTCCTCGTATTTTTCGAGGTCAACGGGGCGTGCCTTGCGATAGATGCGCCGGATTTCGGTGCCAGGTTTGAGGTTGGCCTTCTTCATTTGCAGGGGCACCAACTGGCCCGTGAGGGTGACGACACCAATGTCGTGGCCCGGCGATGCTTCGACGGCTACCATGTCGCCGATGACGAGGGGTAGGTGGTTTTCGTTGTGGAAATATCCCTTGCGGGTGTTCTTGAATTGCACCTCAACAAGGTCCGTCCACTCATCGTTGCCGGGCATATCTGCCAGGTAGTCGTAGGTGTTGAGCGGTCTATTGGAACGTCCGCATCCGCGGGCACAGAGGCCGCGAAGGCAGGGAGTAGTCTTGAATTCTTTGTCCATAGATATATAGGTAGGTGGGGTGGATGCCCCTGTATTTGGACGAGGGAGAGGGGAGGCTATCCCACGCTTCCCTCGAGGGAAATGCTAAGGAGTTTTTGGGCTTCAACGGCAAATTCCATCGGCAACTTGTTGATGACCTCGCGGGCATAGCCGTTGATGATGAGGTCAACTGCTGTTTCGGTGGGGATGCCGCGCTGGTTGCAATAGAAAAGTTGGTCTTCGGAAATCTTGCTCGTGGTGGCTTCGTGCTCCACCGTGGCATTTTCGTTGTGCACATCGATGTAGGGATAGGTGTGCGCGCCACAGGTGTCGGTCATGAGCAGACTGTCGCACGAGGAATGGTTGCGCGCGCCATCGGCTTTGCTGCCCACTTTGACGAGGCCGCGATAGGAATTCTGACTCTTGCCCGCCGATATGCCTTTCGAGACGATGGTCGAACGTGTGTTCTTGCCAATGTGAATCATCTTGGTGCCCGTGTCGGCCTCTTGGTGATTGTTGGTGACGGCCACGCTGTAAAATTCTGCTTGCGACCCATCGCCCATAAGCACACACGAGGGATATTTCCAGGTGATGGCACTGCCCGTTTCCACTTGCGTCCACGAGAGTTTGGCATTCTGTCCGCGCAGCTGTCCGCGCTTGGTCACCAGATTGTACACACCGCCGCGCCCCTCGGCATCGCCAGGATACCAGTTTTGCACGGTGGAATATTTCACCTCGGCATTCGCGCCCACAACTATTTCAACGATGGCCGCGTGAAGCTGGTTCTCATCGCGCATTGGGGCGGTGCAACCTTCGAGGTAGGACACGTAGGCATCGTCTTCGCAAACAATCAGCGTGCGCTCAAACTGCCCCGTGTTTCTCGCGTTGATACGGAAATAGGTGGACAACTCCATGGGACAGCGCACGCCGCGCGGGATATAGACAAAGGAGCCGTCGGAGAATACCGCACTGTTGAGAGCCGCGAAATAGTTGTCGCGATAGGGCACCACGCTACCTAGGTATTTGCGCACCAGTTCGGGGTTCTCGCGAACGGCTTCACTGATGGAGCAGAAGATAACGCCCTTCTCTTGGAGTTTCTCCTTGAAAGTCGTCTTGACGGAAACGGAGTCCATGACAGCGTCAACAGCCACGCCCGCCAGCGCCATGCGTTCTTCAAGAGGGATGCCCAGTTTGTCGAAAGTCTTCATCAACTCGGGGTCAATCTCCTTTTTGCCTTCGTCCTTGGCTTTGGCGGTGGGGTCGGCGTAGTAGGAGATGGCCTGATAGTCTATTTCGGGCAGGTTGACATGGGCCCAAGAAGGTTGTTCAAGGGTTTGCCAATAACGGAAAGCGCGCAGCCGAAATTCCAGAAGCCATTCCGGTTCACCCTTCTTCTCCGAAATCAATCGCACGACATCTTCGTTGAGTCCGCGCTCAATGATTTCGGTGTGCACATCGGTCGTGAAGCCGTATTCATAGGCTTTGGATACGGCCTCGTGCGCCTCCTGGTTTTTGATGGGGGAGGCGGGAATATCTGAAGGGTTACTCATGGCTGCTTTCCTTGTCTTTGGGTTGATTGCCGTTGAAATCCACCCAGAGGGTGTCGTTCTTCTCGCTCTGGACGGCTTGGTTATGTTGTTTCTCCACCTGTTGGCTGACAAAGGGGAGGAGTTGTGTGGCGGGCTGGTAGAGATGGCTTTCTGCCTTCTTGCTTTCGCCGAGAATGTCGAGGGCCGTCATCATGTTGAGCACGCAACTGAGCAGCAGGGCAAACTTACCCACGCTGAATACTACGCCCAACAGGCTGTTGAAAAAGCCCAACTGGAATCCCTTGATGGCTCGTGTGAGCACGTTGGCCACAAGGCCAAACACCAGCGGCAACAATATCCAAAGGATAAGGAACATGCCGACACTCAGCACCATATTGGTTTCGCTGCCAGCAACGGACAAAAAATCCTTACCCCAAACGGAATAGATAATGGCAGCGATTACCAAACCCGCGATAACGCCAAGCGTGGAAAATATCTCCTTTACAAAACCATTGTTCCAGCCGTTGTAGATGGCCCAGACAGCCAGGACACAGATAAAAAGGTCAATATACATATATAATATAGGTATATGGGAGGATAAAATAGGAGTGTGTGAACCTAAAATAGGAATGTGCGAACCTATTATAGATATATGGGGGCGTGGTTCTAGTTACTCACGCCCCCTATTAGGTGAAGCCCTTGTGGGAGCTTAGAGTTTCTGCTTCACTTCGATTTCTTGGAAGGTTTCGATAATGTCGCCCTCCTTGATATCGTTGCAGTTGGTCAGGCTGATACCGCACTCGAAGTTCGTGGTGACTTCTTTCACATCGTCTTTGAAGCGTTTCAGCGCGTTGATTTCGCCAGTGAAGATAACAATACCGTCGCGGATGAGGCGTGCTTTATCCGAACGCTTCACCTTTCCGTCCATCACGTAAGCACCAGCCACAAAGCCGACTTTCGAAATGTGGTATACTTGGCGCACCTCAATGGTTGCGGTGAGCTCTTCCTTGAGTACGGGCTCGAGCATACCTTCCATGGCCTCCTTCACTTCTTCGATAGCATCGTAGATGACGGAGTACTGGCGGATTTCTACGCCTTCCTTCTCGGCAAGTTTGCGAGCCATCTGGCTAGGACGCACCTGGAAGCCAACGATAACGGCTTGCGAAGCGGCGGCCAGCGTCACATCGTTCTCCGATATCTGACCTACGCCTTTGTGAATCACATTGACGGCGATGGTTTCGGTAGAGAGTTTGATGAACGAATCGGAGAGGGCTTCGACAGAGCCATCCACGTCGCCCTTGACGATAATGTTGAGTTCCTTGAACGAACCCAGTTTGATGCGGCGGCCCACTTCGTCGAGCGTGAGCATCTTGTGGGTGCGCAAGTCTTGCTCGCGTTGGAGTTGTTCGCGTTTGTTGGCGATTTCTCGGGCTTCCTGTTCGGTCTCCATCACGTGGAATTGGTCACCAGCCTGGGGTGCGCCGTTGAAACCAAGCAGCGTGGCGGCCTGCGAAGGTCCTACCTCCTGCACGCGCTGATTGCGCTCGTTGAAGAGGGCTTTCACTTTGCCGAAGTTCGTTCCTGCCAGTACGACATCGCCTTGGCGGAGCGTACCATTGCTGACGAGGACTGTGGCCACGTAGCCTCGGCCCTTGTCCAGCGAACTTTCGATGACCGTACCCACAGCGCGGCGGTTGGGGTTGGCTTTCAGTTCGAGCATATCGGCTTCGAGCAGCACTTTGTCGAGCAGGTCGTTCACGCCGATGCCCTTTTTGGCCGAGATGTCGTGGCTTTGGTATTTACCGCCCCATTCTTCGACGAGGAAATTCATGGCAGCCAGCGACTCCTTAATCTTATCGGGGTTGGCGTGTGGCTTATCAATTTTATTGATGGCAAAGACGATGGGCACGTTGGCAGCCACAGCGTGGTTGATGGCCTCTTTCGTTTGCGGCATGATGTCGTCATCGGCAGCGATGATAATGATGGCGATGTCCGTCACCTGTGCACCGCGGGCACGCATGGCTGTAAATGCTTCGTGGCCTGGGGTGTCGAGGAAGGTGATGTGGCGTCCGTTTTCAAGGGTGACGTTGTAGGCACCGATGTGTTGGGTGATGCCACCTGCCTCGCCGGCAATTACGTTGGCCTTGCGGATATAGTCGAGGAGCGATGTCTTACCGTGGTCCACGTGTCCCATGACGGTGACGATTGGAGCGCGGGGCTCGAGATCTTCTTCGTTATCCTCTTCCACGGCAATGGCATCCTGCACGTCGGCACTGACGAATTCGGTTTTGAATCCGAATTCTTCGGCCACGAGGTCGATAGTTTCAGCATCCATGCGCTGGTTGATACTTACCATAATGCCAATGCTCATGCACGTGCCGATAACCTTCGTCACGGGTACGTCCATCATGGTGGCGAGTTCGTTGGCCGTCACAAATTCTGTCAGTTTAAGCACTTTGCTGTCGGCTTTGGCTTCTAGCATTTGCTCTTCCTGTTGTGCACGTGCCTGTTCGCGTTTTTCCTTGCGGTACTTGGCGCCCTTCGAAGCCTTTGTCTTGCTTGTCAGGCGTGCCAGTGTTTCCTTTACCTGCTTTGCTACGTCTTCGTCGCTTACTTCGGGTTTGATGGCGGCTTGTGCTTTGCGGTTGCGTTCCTTTTGTCGCTTGCTACCGCCTTGTGCGTTGCCACCTTGTGCGTTGCCGCCTTGGTTATTGCCGCGGCGTCCGTTGCCGCCTTGGGGCTGGTTGGCAGCAGCGTTTACATCAACTTTTTCCTTGCCGATGCGGTTGCGTTTGCGTTTCTCGCCGTTTTGTCCGTTGGTGCCGGCGGCCTGACGGTTTTTCTCTTCGCGTTCTTTGCGGCGCTCCTCTTTGGTTTTCTTTTTGGGGCGTGTATTTTGGTTGAGCGAGGAGAGGTCGATGGTGCCGAGCACCTTCGGGCCAGTCACCTCCACCTTTGTGTGGAGTTTGAATACGCCGTCCTGTTCTTCGCCAATAGCCTTGGCGCGCTCTTCTACGGAGGGTTTTTCCTTGTGCTTCTTGCCTTCAGCGGGCTTGGCGGGAGCGGGCGCGGCATCGGATTCAGCCTTAGACTCGCCAGTGGCAACCGTTTCAGCCTCAGGAGCAGGAGCGGGTGCTGGTTCTGGCGCAGGTTCAGGCTCGGGAGCGGGTGTAGGCTCGGGCGTAGCAGGAGCAGAAACTGGTTCTTCCTGTTCTGCAGGAGCAGGCGCAGGCGCAGGAGCGGGCGCGGGTTTGGGATTGAGGTCCACAGTTCCTTTGACCACGACTTTGGGTCGCAGTTCTTCGGGCACAGTGGTTTCAATCATTTCGGCAGCAGCGGCTGCTTTTTTCTGCGCCTTTTCTTTTTCCTTCTCCTTTTGTCGGTCTTGGAAGAGTTTTTCGGCTTCGTTCTTCAGGTCTTTGTCGCTGCCAAACTCCTTGCGAAGCAGTTCGTACTGTGCGTCGTCAATCTTTTCGCTGGGCGAAGCGTTCACCTTATGGCCTTTTTTGGCCAAGAAATCTACCACGGTCTGCAGGCCGACGTTGAATTCCTTGATAACTTTATTTAGTCTGATACTCATTCTTTTTATTTTTCGGAAGTGGATGAATCGGGTAGGGGGGAGCCTACCTAGTTGATTTGAAAGTGCTGGAAGCCGCAGGGCGGGGAAGGATTATGCCTGGCCCTCCTCTTCTTCAAATTCTGAGCGGAGCACTTGCAGCACGTCATCCACAGTATCTTCTTCGAGGTCAGCCTTTTCGATGAGCATCTCTCGGGGTGCGTTGAGCACGTCTTTGGCGGTTTCGAGTCCGATGCCCTTGATGGCGTCAATGACCCACTGGTCGATTTCGTCGGCAAACTCATCCAGGTAGATGTCATCCTCTTCCTGGGCTTCGCCTGGCACGTCGCGGTACACGTCGATGGTGTATTCCGTCAGCATTGAGGCCAGTTTGATGTTCATACCGCCTTTGCCGATTGCCAGCGATACCTCTTCGGGGCGCAGGTAGACGTCGGCCTTGCGGTTTTCTTCGTCCAGATGAATGCTGCTCACTTCGGCGGGGCTCAGTGCGCGCTGGATGAGGAGTTGCTGGTTGTTGGTGAAGTTGATAACGTCAATGTTTTCGTTGTTCAGTTCGCGCACGATGCCATGAATACGCGCGCCCTTCACGCCCACGCAGGCGCCTACGGGGTCAATGCGGTCATCGTAACTCTCCACGGCAATCTTGGCGCGTTCGCCGGGGATGCGTGCGATGCGGCGCACCTGAATGAGGCCGTCGGTAATTTCGGGAATTTCGGCTTCCAGAAGGCGGCGCAGGAATTCGGGTGACGTACGGCTGAGGTAAATTTTGGGATTGCCGTTCGTGTTGTCCACGCGGTCAATGACGGCACGGATGGTGTCGCCCTTGTGGAAGAAGTCGCGGGGAATCTGCTGCGACTTGGGCAGGAGGAGTTCGTTGTTTTCGTCGTCCACCAGAAGGGTTTCGCTCTTCCAGGTCTGGTAAACCTCGGCGGCGATGATTTGGCCGACGCGGTCTTTATATTTGTTGTAGAGGGCGTCGTGCTCGAGTTCCAGGATTTTGCTGGCCAGTGTTTGGCGGAGGGTCAGGATGGCGCGGCGTCCAAACTTGGCGAAGTTGATTTCTTCGCTCACCTCTTCGCCCACTTCATAGTCGGGGTCAATCTGCTGTGCGGCGGAGAGGGCAATCTGGCTGTTTTCGTCCTCCAGCTCGTCGTCGGCCACTACTTCGCGGTTGCGGTAGATTTCAAAGTCGCCCTTGTCGGGGTTGACAATGACGTCGAAGTTCTCGTCGGAGCCAAAGATTTTGGCAATCACGCTGCGAAAGCTTTCTTCGAGCACGCCGACCATAGTGGTGCGGTCAATGTTTTTGGTCTCCTTAAATTCGGAGAAGGTGTCAATAAGACTAATGGTTTCTGTCTTTTTCTTTGCCATATTGTTTGATTATTTTTTTTCAAAAAATGTCGGTCGCTTCGCTTCCTTAGTTTGAAGCTTTCAGCTTCTAGTTTCAGTCGGGGACTGCGTCCCCTAGTTTCAGGGAATCCCTTCGGGCTTCCTGTTTCAACGCAGCCTTTGGCTGCTGGCTCGATAGAATTGGGCCTGGCACTGGTTAGAGGATTGTAGAGGATTGTAGAGGATTTTAGAGGAGAACAACTTTCTCATTTCTCATTTCTCATTCCTCATTCCTCATTCCTCATTCCTAATTCTCATAAATTTCGCCAAAGGGACGGTCACCAGCGTGCCGTCCCTAGGGTTTGGGAGATACTTCCTATTTGAAGTCGATGAGGTATTTGGTCCACTTCACCTGGTTGTAGGCGAAGGTTTTGTCCATGTCCACCCATTTGGGTCGCTTGGCGCCTTCCTCCTTCACCTTCACCTGTGTGGTGATGGTAAATTCCTCGGGTGTCACCTCTTTGAGTGTGCCCGTGAACTTCTGTCCGTCTGTGGTCAGTGTTTCTACCTGTTCGCCCACGTGGATTTCGTACTGGCGGAGCACCTTGAAGGGCTGTCCGATGCCAGCACTGCCCACTTCCAATTCAAAGTCCTCTTCATCGCGGTTGAGGTTCGACTCGATGAAGCGGCTCAACTCCACGCAGTCTTCAATCCACACGCCCTCTTCGTGGTCAATCTCCACCACGATTCGGTTGTCCGTACTCACGTTGACATCGGTCAGGAAATAGTCTTTTCCTTCAAGCCACTGGTTGACCCAGGTCGTAATTAGGTTTTTGTCTATCATGCGTCTGTATTTCGGTTGCCGTGGCAAGGTCGTTGCCATCGGCCATTCGTAGTCGGGAGAGCCCAATTGCTATCGGCAAACTCGCCCCAAGAAAAACAAGTGAGGAACTTTCGAAAGCCCCTCACTCTTACGCCTGCAAAGATACGAACTTTCCCCGATACTGCCAAGCCTCTCCACCAGTTTTTTTATGCTAGGTTCTATAAATTTGCTTGTAAATTTGCTTGTATAGAACCTAAATTTGCTGCCGTAAGGCTGCGTTGAAACTAGGGGACGCAGTCCCCGACTGAAACTAGGAAGCCGCAGGCTTCCGTTGAAACTAGGCTGCAAAGCAGCCGTTGAAACCAGGGAGCGTAGCGACCGTTGAAACTAAAGGCGCGCAGCGACCCCGGCCTCGTAATATAACACATCGCTGACCCTAGGGTGTGCAAAACTCGTCTTTTAACATTTCATAGATTGTTGCGAAATGTTAAATGGATTTGCATTTCGCGGAAAAATGTTGTATCTTTGTTCTAGCGAAGAGGAAAGAGCCTTAAACACGGGGTTCTTTCCTCTTTTTTTGCCCCATATAAAGGAAGAAAAACATCGGAAGTAGAAAATTCTATATGCTTT
>SFID01000100.1 GCA_004555425.1 Bacteroidales bacterium | reverse complement strand
GAAAGCCTAACACCAGGGGCTTTGCCCCCATCCTCTTCAAGGGGTTTTTCTTGTTTTTGTTTATTCAAAACTTTCCCTATCATTGAAAACGAACTCCCTACTCACACGCCCTCAAGCAAGGTGCGGTACATTTCTCACCTCGGCCATACGTTCAATATTGCTGAGCCGCTTCGGGAGGGATGCAAAAGCCCGTTGGATGATACACCATATCCTTTCTACCGCCCCCTGCCCAAGCGGGAAACAAAAGAATCCGCGCATTTAGTAGGACAGATGTTGCATCCGTATGATTTTTATATTCGATGCAACATCTGTCATAGTATATAAAGGAGGCCCTGCCTACTTTTGCGGCAGAAATCCTTTCACAAAAATATCTATGAAAAAGAAAAAGCTTATCTCGCTATTGCTGTTTTTCCTTGCAATAGCCACCCAGGCACAAAACATCACAGTGAAGGGTATCGTGGTTTCCTCCACCGATGCCGAACCGCTGATTGGTGCCAACGTTATCTCGGCCGCGAAGAGGTCGAATGCCACCACCACCGATTTTGATGGTAAGTTTACCATCGTAGTTCCCGAGGGGAGTAACCTCATCATATCTTATATAGGATATGGTACGGCCACGGTGAAGGCTACCCCCAATATGACCATTACGCTCAAGGACAACAGCGTGGTCAACGAAGTGGTTATCACAGGTTACTCCACGGAGAAGAAATCGGACCTGACGGGTTCGGTCGCCGTGGTGAAGATGAAGGACGTCTCCGATACGCCTACGGGCAATGTCATCCAAGCGCTGCAAGGCCGCGTGTCGGGTATGAACATCACGACCGATGGTACGCCCGGCGGTCTGAGCACCAACACTTCCATCCGCGGAGCCTCCTCCTTCAGAAGCGATGCCAACGGCCCGCTCTATGTGATTGACGGAGTGATGACGCGCGAAAACATCGGTACCATTCTCAACAGCAACGACGTTGAGAGCATCCAGGTGCTCAAGGACGCTGCCTCGGCTTCTATCTATGGTGCACAGGCTGCCAATGGTGTCATCATCATCACCACCAAGCGCGCCAAGAAGGGCGAGGCCCACGTCACCTTCGACGCTTCCCTCTCGCTCCAGACCTATCAGAGCGGTCTCGACCTGCTCGATGCCTACCAGTGGGGCGATGTGTATTGGTCGGCCTATAAATATGCCCACAACGGTGCCACGCCCAACTCTTCGGTGTATGGCAACGGCCCGCAGGCACAACTGCAAACCTACAAGAACCTGAACGGTGCCGATGTCCTGCCGCAAACCACCGACTGGGAGGACCAGATTCACCGCACCGCGCTTATGCAAAGTTATAGCATCGGCCTGCAGAAGGGCGACGACAACGGCTCGTCCTCCCTCTCGCTCAGTTGGCTGGACCACAACGGAATCGTCAAGAACACCGATTTCCAGCGTCTCAACTCCCGCTTCAGCACGGACTACGGATTCCTCAATAATCGCCTCAAGGCGGGCGGTAACCTCGCTGTCAACTGGTGGAGAAGCCACGACATGCCGGGCGGTGCCGAAGAGAATGCTGTCAAGCAGCACCCCGCCAAGGCCGTGTATGACGTGGAGGGCGAATACGTTGATCAAATCAACGACATCCTGGGCGATACGCCCAACCTGATGCGCCTCATCAACAACATCAAGACCAACGAGAACGAGCATTGGCGTATGTTTGGTAATGCCTACCTGCAAATTGAGCCCGTGAAGAACTTGATTGTCAAGTCCAACTTCGGTGTGAACTATTACAACGAAATGGTCAAGACCTTTGAGCCCAGTTGGCTGCGCGACCCCGTCAACAAACTCACACAATCAACGGGCAAGAACGTGGACTGGGTATGGACCAACACGGCGCAGTACAACCTCGACATCAACAAGCACTCGCTGATGGCGCTCCTCGGCGTTGAGGCTAAGAAATATCACAACGAGAGTTTCTTCGGCTACGGCACTGGCCTTGAAATCGAAGACCCCAATTACCTCTACCTCGAAAACGTGACGGCCAACAAGAACGTAGGCGCCGGCGCTTCCAACTATTCCATGTTCTCTGGCTTCGGCAAACTCAACTATACCTACGATGGCCGCTACCTGGCCTCCTTCACGATTCGTCGCGATGCCTCTTCGCGTCTGTCCAAGGACCACAATTTCGACTGGTTCCCCAGTTTCTCCGCTGGTTGGCGCATTTCGCGCGAGAAGTTTATGGCCGCTACCTCCAAATGGCTGTCCGACCTCAAACTGCGCGCTTCGTGGGGTATCAATGGCAACGACCTGATTGACAACGAAGCCTTCTACTCCAAATATCTGATGAGCCTCAACAAGGGTTCGTACAATATGACGGGCGATGGCTCGACGCTGGCCCCCGGTGCCTTCCGCGTGCGCACCACCAACCCCGACCTGAAATGGGAACGCACGTATCAGACGAACGTCGGCTTCGACGCTGCCTTCTTCAACAACCGCCTCTCCGTCTCCTTCGACTATTTCTACAAGCAGACCAAGGATATGCTCGTTGAGAAGCCTTACATCGCAACGATTGGCGAGGGTGGCTACTGCTGGTACAACGGTGGCGAGATGGTGAACAAGGGTTTCGAGGCCCAGCTCTCTTGGCGCGACCGTGTGGGCAAGGATTTCAGTTATGACATCGCACTCAATATGTCCTTCCAGAAGAACGAGGTGACCGACCTCCTCGACGATATCTATTATTCCTATGGTGGCGGCTACGGCACGCACTCGCTGGTGGGCCAGTCGCTCGGTTCGTGGATGGGCTTCAAGACCGCTGGCGTCTTCCACAGCCAGGCCGAAGTCGATGCCTACTGTCAGCAGTATCAGGTGCAATTTGGTAAGCCTGGTGTCGGCCGCATCCGCTACGTGGATGCCAATGGCGACGGCAAAATCAACTACAACGACCGCACTTGGCTGGGCTGCGACCTGCCGAAGGCTCAGTTTGGCCTGACACTCGGCGCACGCTGGAAGGGCTTCGACCTCAATATGTTCTTCTCCTCCATCATCCGCGACGCATTCAACAACTCTAAGTTCTACACCGACCTCTTCCAGTGCTGGAACGGCAACCACGGCACACGCCTCCTCGATGCTGCTCACGCCTACGACCGCTTCCTCCAGACTGGCTACTACGATTGCGAAACGCCGGCTCCCACTACCGACAACTCCAACAACGAAAACGAAGTGTCCGAGTTCTACATCGAGAACGGCTCCTTCCTTCGCCTGAAGACCCTCACCCTGGGCTACACCCTGCCGCAGGCTTTCCGCGACAAACTCAAGTTGCAGAACGCACGCATCTACCTGCAGGCCCAAAACGTCTTCACCGTGACCGCCTACAAAGGCGCCGACCCCGAAGGACTGGGCTATCCCTACGCGCTGCCTCGCCAACTGACCTTTGGCATTCAGATTGGTTTCTAACTTGCTTCTCCTAACAATTTAATCCTATAGAAAAATGAAATTCAAAAATATATGTATCGCATCCCTTTGTATGGTCCTTATGACAGGATGCGGAGACGATTTTCTTGAGAATGTGCCGCAGGGCAGCCTGACAGACGGTGTGATGAACTCGCCCGAAGCCGTTGATCTCCTGGTCAACGCTGCCTATGCCTCCCTCTATGGCATGACCAACGAGCAGGGCGACCCCTGCATGCGCCCCACCACCAACTGGAGTTACGGCGAAGTGCGTGCCGACAATGCCTACAAGGGCGGCGGTGGCGAAGGCGACGTCTGGGATGTCCATGCCATGGAAACCTTCCAACTGCAATCCAACAACGGCAACATCGATGGCAAGTGGTTCAACCTCTACAGCCTCATCTCTCGCTGCAACTCCGCGCTGCGCGTGCTCAACAGTTGCGACGAATCGGTGGTCAAGGACAAGGAAAAGTTGACGGCCGAGGTGAAGGTGCTGCGCGCACACCACTACTTTGAACTCGTACGCCTCTTCAACAAGGTGCCCTATATCGACGAGAATCTCCCCACCACGGAATACGTCAACGTGCCCAACGATAAATTCACCCGCGAGGAACATCTCGCACGCATCGCCAGCGAACTGCTTGATGCTGCCAACCATCTGCCCGAACGACAGACGGAGGTGGGACGCATCAACCGCAACATCGCGCTGGCCTATGCTGCCAAGGTGAAACTCTATCAGGCCTACGAGCAAGACCCCGAGACGCATGCCGTCAAGAATATCAACAAGGACTTGCTCCGCGAAGTGGTCAACCTCATCGACCAAGTGCAGGGCTACGACCTGCTGAGCGACTTCCAGCAACTGGACCTCATCGCCTACGAGAATGGCGTGGAGTCGGTCTTCGCCGTGCAATATTCCATGAACGATGGCTCGTCCGACGCAGGCCGTATCAACTGGAGCAACCTGCTCAACTCCCCTGGCGGCAACAGCCCCTACCACGGCGATGGTTTCTTCCTCCCCTCCCAGGACCTCATCAATGCCTATCAGACCGACGCAGCGGGCCTCCCCGTCTTCGACTATCAGTCGCGCCCCGACTATGGCGTAGTGACGTTCGTGGATGAGCAGCACCAGACGCTCAGCAACACAACGCCCACCGTTGACCCGCGCCTTGACTTCGTCGTTGGACGCCCCACGATTACCTTTAAGACGTACAAGGAGACACCCTGCCAATCTTGGGTGCGCGACCGCGGTGTCTATGGTCACAACTGCGCCAAGCGCTTCTGGGTTTCGCCCGAATCGCCCGACATGTTCGGAGGCTGGCCTTGGGGTGCCTCGGGCCTCAACTGGCAGATTATCCGCTACGCCGACCTCTTGCTCTACAAGGCTGAGGCGCTGATTGAACTGGGCGAGGACCTCGACACTGCCCGCCAACTCATCAACCGCGTGCGCCAACGTGCCATGAACAGCGCATACGTCAAGGACTTCAACGACCCCACGAAGGATGCTGCCAACTATAAGATTGGCCTCTATCCCGCCGCAGGCTGGACACAGGAGTATGCGCGCAAAGCACTCCGCACCGAGATGCGTCTGGAGAAGGCTCTCGAAGGCGAACGCTACTTCGACCTCGTGCGCTGGGGCATTGCCAAGGAAGTGATGACCAAGTATTTCGAGCAAGAGAAGGACAATCGCGTGTACTACCAGAACGCACAGTTCAACGATGGCGAGGAATATTTCCCCATCCCCGTTGCCCAATACAACTTCTCCCTCGGCCGCTACACCCAGAACCCCGGCTATCCGCAGTTCTAGACTCAGTCCGACGCTCACACCGCACCTCACTGGTGTGGCCCAAAAAACAACAAAGAATGTACCGCACCTGGCTGGTGTGCTCCAAAAAACAACAAAGAATGTACCGCACCTGGCTGGCAGGATGCGGTACATTCTTTTTATAGGGAGGACATACTCTGAAATCCCTCCGCGCCTTGCTCTTCTGCGATAATCGCTCGCCTATATACAAAAAAAAGAACCTGTGGGGAAGGATTCCCTACAGGTTTCAATTCTCTCTATGTTCGTATGCTGTACGAACAATCTTGGAAGCAGGATATCCCTGCGCCAAAATTATGCATTTACAGAGTCAGCAGCAGCGGCAGCAGTAGTGTCAGCAGCAGCAGTGTCAGCTACAGTAGTGTCAGCAGCAACAGTAGTATCCTCAACTACAGTAGTGTCAGCAGTGCTGTCAGCAGTAGTCTGAGCGCCACCGCAAGAAGAGAAAGAAACTGCGAAAGACATAGTAGCAACAGCTACGAACATGAAAACTAACTTTTTCATTGGTAATTAAGTTTTTTAGTTAAACAATCAATTGCTTTATTAAAACGCTGCAAAGATACGGACTTCTAAATAACCAGCAAATAAATTCCAATTTTTTTTTCGACTTAAAACGGGTAGGGTGGTTCTGTGGGGCTGTAATATTCAGATAACCAAGGAGATACATCGAATAAAAAAACTGAATTTTTTTATTTGTCTCCGTAAAAAACGCCTGGAAATCAGAGCCGTGTGCGGGATTTGTCGTACCTTTGCAAGCGTATTTGTAATCACGAGATTACAGAAACGCAAGCTGGTAAAACACAGCCTACTACGTTTTTGTACTCCGCGGCTGAAAATACTGCGCTTCCCTAGATAGAAAATTCGGTGACCGGCATCTATACGCCTATATATATATATATATAAGGCGTGTCCCGCTTGCTGCTCACCCATCTACCATCACGAATCGACCTATAATATATATGAGTAATAACCAAGCGAACGAATCAACTAGACGTGCGGCCTACGTCACGCTGGGCTGTAAACTCAATTTTGCGGAAACCTCTTCCCTTCGCGACCAGTTGCAGGCGCAGGGCATTCTCCCCGCCGTCGATGGCGAAGAGGCTGATGTGTGCATTGTCAATACCTGTAGCGTGACCGAGACTGCCGATCAGAAGTGCCGGCAAGCCATTCACCGCTTGCATCGCCAGCATCCCGATGCCGCGATTATTGTTATCGGATGCTATGCCCAGTTGAAGGCAGGCGAGATTGCAAGGATGGAGGGCGTGGACCTCGTCCTCGGTATGGAGCAAAAGGGCGAGGTGCCCCAGCGCATCCACCAGTTGCTGGCGCGCAAGGCCCAACTGGCGACAGCGGGCGCAGCCTGTCACGAATCTGTGGCAGTGCCGACCAAGGATATCCGCACCTTCGTGCCTTCCTGCTCGCGCGGCGACCGCACCCGCTATTTCCTGAAGGTGCAGGATGGTTGCAACTACTATTGCACCTACTGCACAATCCCCATCGCCCGTGGCCGTTCCCGCAACGGCAGCATTGCCTCGCTCGTGGCACAGGCCGAGGAGGTGGCGCGTCAGGGCGGCAAGGAAATCGTCATCACGGGCGTGAACATCGGCGACTTCGGCCGCACCACGGGCGAAACCTTTCTCCAACTCATTCAGGCCCTTGACCGCGTGGAGGGCATTGAGCGATACCGCATTTCTTCCATTGAGCCCAATCTGCTGACCGACGAGATCATCGAATGGTGTGCCCGTTCGCGCGCCTTCATGCCGCATTTCCACATTCCCCTGCAGAGCGGCAGCGACACCGTGCTGCGTCTGATGCACCGACACTACGACACAGCCCTCTTCCGCACAAAGGTGGAGCGCATCCGCCAGGTGATGCCCGATGCCTTTATCGGCGTGGATGTTATCGTAGGTACGCGCGGCGAGACGGCGGAATGCTTTGAAGAAACTTACACCTTCCTCGAAAGTCTGGACATCTCGCAACTCCACGTGTTCAGTTACTCCGAGCGGCCTGGCACGAAGGCCCTTGAGATTCCCCACGTGGTCAGTCCGCAGGAGAAGCACGCCCGCAGCCAGCGCCTCATTGCCTTGTCCGAGCGCAAGCATCGTGCGTTTTGCCAGCGTTTTGTGGGAACCGTCCGCCCCGTTCTGTGGGAGCATGCCCGCGAAGGCCAACCCATGCAGGGATTCACCGACAACTACGTCCGCGTGGAGATGCCCGCAGACCATCAGGCCCTTGACAACACCATTACAAGTATCACCCTCACAGATTTCATCCCTTGAAACCCATTGCCATCGTTATTCTCAACTGGAACGGCCGCGACATGATGCGCCGCTTCCTTCCCTCGGTCATCGCCCACTCGGAGGCGTTGGCCGAAGTCATTGTGGCCGACAACGGCTCCACGGACGGGTCGTGCGAAATGCTCGCGAAGGAATTTCCCAGCGTTCGCCAGATTGTCCTGCCCGAGAACTACGGTTTTGCCGAGGGTTACAACCGCGCCCTCGCAGGCCTCGAGGCCGACTACTACCTCTTGCTCAATTCGGATGTGGAGGTCAAGGACGACTGGCTCGCCCCCCTCTACGAATTTATGGAGAAGCATCGCGAGGTGGCGGCCTGCCAGCCCAAACTCCTAGCCCAGCGCGAGCCCGACACCTATGAATACGCAGGCGCAATGGGCGGACTGGTTGACCGCTATGGCTATCCCTACTGTCGCGGCCGCATTTTCGACACCGTGGAGAAGGACCTTGGGCAGTACGATACCGATGCCACGCCCTTGCTCTGGGCCACGGGTGCCGCGCTGATGGTTCGCCGCGAGGATTGGGAGGCGAGCGGTGGTCTCGACGGCCGATTTTTTGCCCACATGGAGGAAATAGACCTCTGCTGGCGCCTTTGCAGCCGCGGCCGAAAGGTGGCGTGCGTGCCCCAGAGCCGTGCCTACCACGTGGGCGGCGCATCGCTGGCGCAGGGCAACCCGCGCAAGACGTTCCTGAACTTTCGCAACAACCTCCTGATGCTCTACAAGAATCTGCCTGAGGAGAGCCTGCGCCCCGTCATGCGGATGCGCTGCCTGTTGGACTATGTGGCCGCCACGAAGTTCCTCCTCTCGGGCGACCTAGGCAATGCCCGCGCCGTCCTTCGGGCCCGCCGCGAGTTTCAGCGAATGAAGCCCGACTTCCTGCCCCAGCGCACCGAAAACCTGCGCCTCATGCAGAATCCCCATCCAGCGGGACTGACGCGTCTGTGCCTGCTCTGGCAATACTATGCCCGCGGCCGCAAACTTTTC
Source organism: Bacteroidales bacterium (assembly GCA_004555425.1). Classification (GTDB taxonomy): domain Bacteria; phylum Bacteroidota; class Bacteroidia; order Bacteroidales; family Bacteroidaceae; genus Alloprevotella. The sequence goes on along the minus strand of SFID01000100.1, from coordinate 1,135 downwards.
AGCCAGTTGCCGTAGCCTTAGTCGTTGCTGCGCGAATAGTTGCAGGCGTTGCTGCGCGACTGGTTTTAACGCTGGCTTTCGCTTGCTCGCTCAATAGTAAGAAGGGCAATCCCTCATTCCTCATTCTTCATTCCTCATTAAAAAAATCCCCTTGTGCTTCCCGCTCTCTACCTTATCCCCGTCACGCTCGGCGACACACCGCTGGACCACGTGCTGCCTTCACACAACACGGAAATCATTCGTGGCATTCGCCATTTCATCGTAGAAGAAATCCGTACGGCCCGCCGTTTTCTCAAACAAGTGGACCGCGACATCAATATCGACGACCTGACCTTCTATCCGATGGGCAAGCATGCCGATGCCGCGCAGTTCTCCAAGTATCTTGCTCCCCTGCGCCAGGGCGAACCTGTGGGCGTCATCAGTGAGGCCGGTTGTCCTGCTGTGGCCGACCCCGGTGCCGACCTCGTGGCCATAGCGCAGCGCGAGGGATTGAAGGTGGTGCCCCTCGTAGGCCCATCGTCCATCCTGCTGGCCGTCATGGGCAGCGGTTTCAACGGCCAGAGTTTCGCCTTCCACGGCTACCTGCCCATTGATGGCAAAGAGCGCGCCAAGCGTCTGAAGCAACTCGAAGCCCGCGCAAAAGCCGAGAAACAAACCCAACTCTTCATCGAAACGCCCTACCGCAACGCCAAACTCTTTGCCGACATCTGCAACGCCTGTGCCCCCACCACGCGCCTCTGCGTGGCCGCTGGGCTCACCACCGAAAACGAATACATCCGCACCCATACGCTCAAAGAGTGGAAACAAAAGGGGCTGCCCGACTTGGGCAAGATTCCCGCCATCTTCCTTATATATTAGTGGCGTGGGGCGGAGGAGGAAAGCAACTACTCAGGTCGTTCTAGATTGCGAGGCAACGTGTGGACCTTCGGTTTGCGGTATTTATTTTAACACGAATCTTACGAATCTTTCTAATCGCGCGGGGGTTAACCTCCAACTAGGAAGCAATTCGATTCGTGTTTCTTTAACACGAATCTTACGAATCTTACTAATTGAGCGGGGTAACGACCCGACTAGAACCATGAAATGGTAACTACTCTGGTTGTTCTAGATTGCGAGGCAACGTGTGGACCTTCGG
>SFID01000099.1 GCA_004555425.1 Bacteroidales bacterium | reverse complement strand
CGGTGCGCGAATTGACGATGTAGAGAATTTTTCGCGGCCGAAAATATAAAAGATATTAAAAGTTTTCGCGCGAAAAAATTCGGATTTAACATTTCGGGTAACGTGAAAGTACCGCACCTTGCTTGCCAAGGTGTGAGTACGGAGTTTGTTCTCATTGAAAGGTGAGGGTGTGTAAAGTATAGGATAAACACAGTTCTCTTTCTAAGCACACAACCAATGAGTACGAACTCCGTACTCACACCTTGGCAAGCAAGGTGCGGTACTTTCACGTTACTCCACGTATCTCGACTAGTTGAGAAGTTAGGATGCGGCTCGGCATAGCAAAATCGAAAAACTGCGTTTCTCGTTTTGCTATGCGCTCGCCTTTCACTAACTTTGTCCCCAATTATGGCAGAAGATACTTTCGATATACGCTCCGAACAGCGACCCACATCCACCACAGAGCGAGATTTTGAAAACGCACTGCGCCCCCTTCAGTTTGAAGACTTCAGCGGACAACAGAAGGTGGTGGAAAATCTGCGCATCTTCGTGGAGGCTGCGAAATATCGCGGAGAACCCCTCGACCATACACTCCTGCATGGACCGCCGGGCCTGGGAAAGACGACACTCTCCAATATTATTGCCAACGAACTCGGCGTGGGGTTCAAGATTACTTCAGGCCCTGTGCTGGATAAACCAGGCGATTTGGCGGGACTGCTGACGAGCCTGGAGCCCAACGATGTCCTGTTTATTGACGAAATACACCGCCTATCGCCCGTGGTGGAGGAATATCTGTATTCGGCCATGGAGGACTATCGCATCGACATTATGATAGACCGCGGCCCAGCAGCACGCTCCATTCAGATAGACCTCAACCCCTTCACCCTCGTGGGCGCAACAACCCGCAGCGGACTGCTCACCGCACCCCTGCGCGCCCGATTCGGCATCAACCTCCACCTGGAATACTACGACGCAGCGACACTCCAGCGCATCATCGAACGCTCGGCTAGCATCCTCGGCGTGCCCATCGACGGGAAAGCCGCTGCCGAAATTGCAGGACGCTCGCGCGGCACACCGCGTATTGCCAACGCCCTCCTGCGCCGCGTGCGCGACTTCGCACAGGTGAAAGGCAACGGCAGCATCGACCTGCCCATCGCACAGTTTGCCCTCAGCGCACTCAATATTGACGCGCACGGGCTGGACGAGATAGACAACAAGATTCTCCACACGATTATCGACAAATTCAAGGGCGGCCCCGTGGGCGTCACGACCATTGCCACAGCCATCGGCGAGGATGCCGGCACCCTCGAGGAGGTGTACGAACCCTTCCTCATCAAGGAGGGATTCATCCGCCGCACACCACGCGGCCGCGAGGTGACGGAACTGGCCTACACCCACCTAGGGCTCAGTCCCTACACGGGTCGCGCCTACGACCCCAAGCAGCCTACCCTGTTCTAATCCCCAGCAACATGATTTCCTACAATACCGTCAATGTCAAGATGCCCGCCATCCGCCGCCGCGACACGTCCGCATGGGTCAAGGCCGTGGCCGCCAGTTATGGCAAGAAGGTGGGCGAAATAGCCTATATCTTCGTGGACGACGAGGAGATACTCCGCGTCAACCGCGAATACCTGCAACACGACTACTACACGGATATCATCACCTTCGACTACACCGAGGGCGACACCATCAGCGGCGACCTCTTCATCAGCCTGGACACCGTGCGCACCAACGCCGAGCAGTTTGACAAACCCTACGAAGAAGAACTCCACCGCGTCATCATCCACGGCATCCTCCACCTCTGCGGCATCAACGACAAAGGTCCCGGCGAGCGCGAACAGATGGAAGCCGCCGAAGACAAGGCGCTGGCTATGCTGGGAGAATAAGGAAGGAAGCAGCAATAAAGTAGCCAGCAAAGACTGTTGAGCTAGCAGCCGCAGGCTGCCTGAAACTAGAAAGCCAAAGGCTTTCGTTGAAACTAAAAAATAAAACCTCAAAATATGAATTTCGTAGAAGAACTAAAGTGGCGCGGTATGCTCCACCAAATGATGCCTGGCACCGAAGAACTCCTTGCCAAAGGCATGACCACAGCCTACGTAGGCATTGACCCTACCGCAGATTCCTTGCACATCGGTCACCTTTGTGGCGTTATGATGCTCCGCCATTTCCAACGCGCCGGCCACAAACCCCTGGCACTCGTTGGAGGAGCCACTGGCATGATTGGCGACCCCTCGGGCAAAAGCGCTGAGCGCAACCTGCTCAACGAGGAAACACTCCGCCACAACGTGGCCTGCATCAAGGCACAACTAGCACGCTTCCTCGACTTCGAGAGCGACGCACCCAACGCTGCCGAACTCGTCAATAACTACGACTGGATGAAGGACTACACCTTCCTCGACTTCGCCCGCGAAATCGGCAAGCACATCACCGTCAACTACATGATGGCCAAGGACAGCGTGAAGCGCCGCCTCAACGGCGAAGCCAGCGACGGCCTCTCCTTCACCGAATTTACCTACCAACTGCTGCAAGGATACGACTTCCTGCACCTCTATCAGGAGAAAAATTGCAAACTCCAAATGGGCGGCTCCGACCAATGGGGAAACATCACCACGGGTACGGAACTCATCCGCCGCAAACTCGGTGCCGATGCCGATGCCTACGCACTGACGTGCCCCTTAATCACCAAGGCCGATGGCAAGAAGTTTGGCAAGACCGAACAAGGCAACGTATGGCTCGACCGCCGATACACCACGCCCTACAAGTTCTACCAGTTCTGGCTCAACGTGGGAGACGCAGAAGCCGAACGCTACATCAAAATCTTCACCTCCCTCAGCCGCGAAGAAATTGATGCCCTCATCGAAGAACATCGCGCCGACCCCGGTCGCCGCATCCTCCAAAAGCGACTCGGCGAAGAGGTAACCTGCCTCGTACATGGCCGCGAAGACTACGAAATGGCCGTCGAAGCCAGCAACATCCTCTTCGGCAAAGCCACCAAGGAAAGCCTGATGAAACTGGACGAAGAAACCTTCCTCAGCGTCTTTGATGGCGTGCCACAATTTGAGGTGAGCCGCGAACAGGCACTCGGTGCCAAGGCCGTAGACCTCTTTGCCGAAACCACCAAGTGCTTCCCCTCCAAAGGCGAAATGCGCAAAATGGTGCAGGGAGGCGGAGTCAGTCTCAACAAAGAGAAACTCGCTGCCTTCGACCGACCTATCGAAGAAACCGACCTCATCGACGGAAAATACCTCCTCGTACAGCGCGGCAAGAAAAACTACTTCCTGATTACCGTCAAGGGATAAACGCAAATATATGGGGGCTGTATCAACCGACACAGCCCCTATTCGTTTTCTTGAGCGGTAAGCCTCGTTCGCGATAACAACGTTTCTGTCCCCCCTCCCGCATATTATATATGCAGCATCCCCTAGTACTATATGCAGCATCCCCTAGCACTTTTCCGCTTTTGCCCCGTCTGCGGCAGCGAAGCCTTTGCCGTGCACGACGCACGTAGCAAGCGCTGTGCCCATTGTGGATTTACGTATTACCACAACGCGGCAGCCTCCACCGTTGCCCTGATTGAGAACAAGCGGGGCGAACTTCTCGTTGTGCGCCGCGCGCTGCCACCCGCGCAGGGAACACTCGACCTGCCTGGCGGTTTCGTGGACCCAGGCGAAACCCTCGCCGACGGCTGTCGCCGCGAGGTGCGCGAGGAAACGGGACTGGAAGTCACCGATATGGAACTCCTCTTCTCCTTGCCCAACCGCTACGAATATTCGGGCTTTGTGGTCGACACAACCGACTGCTTCTTTCGCTGCCAGGTGGCCGATGAAACTGCCGTCCTCGCCGCCGACGACGCCGCTTCCTTCCGCTGGATTCCCTGGAAGAAATTGCGGCCCGCCGATTTCGGCCTGCATTCCATCCGCCAGGGCATCGAGCGGCTTCTGCAAGCGCACAAAGTTCAGCAAGAAGCCAAGTAGCCCACCGCCTATCTAATCCATACGCTCATGAATCCCATTTATATCAACGGCGAAGCCATAGAAATTATGGCGCCCGCCGGTTCTCGCGAATCGCTGGCCGCTGCCCTCGATGCTGGAGCCGACTCCATCTATTTCGGCATTGAGGCACTGAATATGCGCGCCCATTCCGCGAGCAAATTCACCCTTGCCGACCTGCGCGACATCGCCGCGCAATGTGCAGCGCGCGGTGTGAAATCCTACCTGACCGTCAATACGATTATCTACGACGAAGACCTTGAACTGATGCAGGCCATCTGCGATGCCGCGCACGAGGCTGGCATCTCCGCCATCATAGCCGCCGACGTGGCTGTGCTGGATTATTGCCAAGAGATTGGCCAAGAGGTGCACCTCTCTACGCAGTTGAACATCAGCAATACCCGCGCTCTCCGTTTCTATGCCCGCTACGCCGACGTGGTTGTGCTGGCGCGCGAACTAAATATGGAACAGGTGGCCCGCATCCGCCAGTACATCGACGCGGAAGGCATCACGGGCCCCTCGGGCCAGCCCTTGCGCATCGAAATGTTCTGTCACGGCGCACTCTGCATGGCCGTCAGCGGCAAGTGCTACCTTTCGCTCGACAACCTAGGTCGCTCTGCCAATCGCGGGCAATGTATGCAGGTGTGCCGCCGTAGTTATACGGTGCGCGACCGCGAGACAGGCGTTGAACTGGATGTGGACAACAAATACATCATGAGCCCGAAGGACCTCAAAACTATCGGTTTCATCGACAAAATAGCGCAGGCCGGCGTGCGGGTCTTTAAGATTGAAGGCCGCGCTCGCAGTGCCGAATACGTCTATACCGTTGTGCAGTGCTACCGCGAAGCCTTGCAGGCCGTGGCCGACGGCACTTTCTCACCCGACAAGGTAAAGGCGTGGGACGAACGGCTGGCCACGGTGTTCAACCGCGGATTCTGGGACGGCTATTACCTCGGCCAGAAATTGGGCGAATGGAGCGAGAAATACGGTTCGAGCGCTACGGAGAAGAAAGTGTACGTGGGCAAGGGCGTGAAATACTTCTCGCGCCTCGGCGTGGGCGAGTTCTACATCGAAGCGGGCGAACTCAATGTCGGCGACCGCTGTGTCATCATCGGCCCTACGACAGGCGCCATGTACGTGACGGCCTCCGAAATCCACTTTACCAACGGCCCCGTCCAAACTGCCCACAAGGGACAAGCGGTGTCCATCCCCGTCAGCGGGAAAATCCGACCGAGCGACAAACTTTATAAACTCGTGCCCGCAGAATAGTTGCGGGCGTTCGTACTTACCTAAGCCTTCTCCCTATGCAATTATTATTCGATTTTGGCGGTGTTCTCGTAGATTTGGACAAGGAATGCTGCATCCGCGCCTTTGCGGAATTGGGTTTTGACCTGCGTCCCTACATCGGCACCTACGCTCAGGCGGGTTTTCTCTCAAAACTGGAGCGCGGCGAGAGCGACATCCCGCAATTTTGCGATGAACTGCGCGCACTCAGTGGCAATGCCGCCCTCACCAACGAGCAGATTGTCGGTGCCTGGGAGCGTTATCTGGTCACCGTTCCCGAGGAAAGGCTCGAAGCCCTGCTCCGCGCCAAACGCCACTATCCCATCCACGTGCTCAGCAATACGAATCCCGTTCACTGGGCAATGGCCGAGCGCATCTATTTCCGCTACAAGGGTCTCGGCGTGGCGGATTTCTTCGACCACATCTTCCTTTCCTACGAAATGGGCTTGGAGAAGCCGTCGCCAGCCATCTTCCAGCGCGTTGTCCAGACCCTTGGATGTCGTCCCGAGGAGGTACTTTTCTTCGATGATTCCGAGGTAAATTGCGCTGCCGCCCGTGCCGAGGGACTGCAATCGTGGATAGCGCCTGCGGGAAGCGGTTGGCTGAAATATTTCGATGCCGATGGCCGTCTGATTCCCGAGGCCAGTCCGCTCTTGTAAGCGATAGCACACACCATATATATAATATACGTGCGAACAAGACCGTTCGCACACACGCTCTCCTATGCACATCATCCGTCCTGCCCTTTCCGCTGCCCTACAGCCGACACCCGCTCCCGTGGATGCCGGCTATTGCGCTACGATCGGCTTCTTCGATGGTGTGCACCTGGGCCACCAGTTCCTCTTGCGCCAGGTCGAGGCCGAGGCTGCCGAGCGCGGTCTCCGCAGTATGGCGGTCACGTTTGAGGAGCATCCGCGCGCAGCCCTAGATAGCCAATACCAGCCCCGCCTGTTGGGAACGACCGACGACAAACTGGCCTGGTTGGCCGCGACGGGCATCAACGCCTGCGCCCTCCTTCGGTTTGACCGCGCGATGGCGCAGTTGAGCGCCGCCGACTTTATGAGCGAGTATCTCCAGCAACAGTTGGGCGTGCGCTGCCTCGTCATCGGCTACGACCACCACTTTGGCCACAATCGGCAGGAGGGTTTTGAGGACTATGTGCGCTATGGCCGCGCCTTGGGTATGGACGTAGTTGCCGCCCTTCCCCTAGAAACCTGCGATTTCACCGTCAGTTCGTCCGCCATTCGCCGTTTCCTGGATGCGGGCCACGTAGAGCGGGCTGCCGAAGGGCTTGGCCGGCCGTTCTCCCTCCGCGGTACGGTGACGGCTGGCCGCAGGGTGGGCCGTCGCATCGGTTTCCCAACGGCCAACCTCCGTCCTGCCGACCCCCACTTGCTCGTCCCGCGCATCGGTGTCTATGCCGTGTGGGCCGAGATTACCGAGGGACGCTTCCCCGCTATGTTGAATATTGGTCGCCGCCCTACCCTCAACAACGGCTCGGATATCTCCATCGAAGCGCATCTGATTGGTTTCAACGGCAATCTCTACAATCAGCCCCTGACCCTCCATTTCGTGCGCCGCCTTCGCGATGAAATGACCTTCCCCTCCCTTGAATCGCTCACCCAGCAACTGGAACAGGATGCCCACGAGGCACTTCTGGCCCTTAAATAACGGATAGAAAATGAAGAATAGCCCCGATTCCACCGCACAAATGCCACCTGCGCCGCCCGCGCAAGGCCGCGGCAAAGCCTTCTTGCAAATCCTGCTCATCCTGATGCTATTTTTGATGGCACAGATGATGGCTGGCACTTGCGCTACCGTACAACTAAACCTGAAGAATCTAGCCAATGGGAGCGACCTCAACCCTATGCTGGTCTTCGCCTCGCCAAAGGTATACGTTCTGTGGATGCTCATTTGGGACCTCATCCTGCTGCCCCTACTGTGGGTGACGAAGGTGGTGCGCCGCAACTGCCTCACAGCGGGTTGCCATACCGCGCAGCGCCTCTCGCCCTCGTATGTAGCCAGTATGCTGGCCGCCTTTTTCCTGCTGGTCTTTGGCAACAGCGCCTTGGCCGTAGTGCTCGAACTCCCCGATGATGGTGTTTCGCAAATATTCATGGCTGTGAAGGATGCGCCCTTCGCTTGGTTGACGCTCTGCCTGGTCGGCCCGTTGATCGAAGAACTCATCTTCCGCGAGGGCATTGCCCGCCAGTTGCGCAGCCTCGGTATGCGCACCTTTTGGGCGGCCCTTCTGTCGGGCGCAGCCTTCGGCATGGTCCACATGAACCTTGCGCAAGCCATCCCCGCCATTATCCTCGGCACTGCTCTCGGCTTGTACTATTTCCGCACGAACGACTTGCGCCTCTGCCTGACGGCACATGTGCTCAACAATACGCTGGCCTTCATCCTCCTCTTCTTCCCCGAACTCGAAACGACATTCGCGGGCATCTCTGCGCCCATCCTCAGCACGATTGCCGCCGTGCTCATCCTCGCAGGTGCTGCTTGGACATTCGTTCTCACCAAGAATATTCTCAAACAATGAAGATTGGAAATATCGACCTAGGCGAACGCCCGCTCCTGCTGGCTCCGATGGAGGACGTGACGGACATAGGCTTTCGCCTGCTCTGCCGCCGCTTGGGCGCTGCCATGGTTTATTCAGAATTTGTGGCGGCCGATGCCCTCGTGCGTATGGTCAACCGCAGCCTCGACAAACTCACCGTGTGCGAGGAGGAGCGGCCCGTGGCCATTCAGATATATGGCAAGGACCCCATCGCCGTGCGCGATGCCGCCCAAATCGTTGTGGAGCGCGCCCATCCCGATGTGCTGGACCTCAACTTCGGTTGCCCGGTCAAGAAGGTGGCGGGCAAGGGCGCAGGTTCGGGTCTCCTGCAAAACGTGCCGCTCATGCTGGAAATCACCCGCGCCGTGGTGGATGCCGTGCCCGTGCCTGTAACGGCCAAGACGCGCCTTGGCTGGGACGAGAACCACAAGATTATCGTTCCCCTGGCCGAGCAGTTGCAGGATTGCGGCATTCAGGCGCTGACCATCCACGGCCGCACGCGCGCGCAGATGTATAACGGCACAGCGGACTGGTCGCTCATCGGCGAGGTGAAGCGCAACCCGCGCATGCGCATCCCCATCATCGGCAACGGCGACGTATGTACGGCCGCCGATGCACGCCGCGGTTTTGAGCAGTATGGGGTGGACGCTGTCATGATAGGTCGCGCCACCTTCGGCCAGCCCTGGATTTTCAAGGAAATACGCGATGCGGAAGGCTTCTCTCCCATCCCCGCTGACGCCACAGCCGATGCCATCAACAGCCCCTTCGAACCGCTCTCGCTCGACTGGAAACTGGACGTGCTGAAGGAGCAGGTGCGCACCAGCATCAGCCGCATTGACGAATACCGCGGCATCCTCCACGTGCGCCGCCACCTAGCCGCCACGCCGCTCTTCAAGGGCATCCCGAATTTCCGCCAGACGCGCATCGCCATGCTACGCGCCGAGACACAGGCGGAACTCTTCGCCATCATGGAAGAGGTACGCACCCTCCTCCACAAGGCTGGCACAGCCAATCTCCCCGCGGATGCATCCCCTCACGCGCCCGCCTAATTTCAAAATTATCAACGGAATATTTGGCCATATCAAATATAAGTCCTACCTTTGCACTCGCAAAAGAAAAAAGGTGCCATAGCTCAGTTGGTAGAGCAAAGGACTGAAAATCCTTGTGTCCCCGGTTCGATTCCTGGTGGCACCACCTTAGAAACGCCTCGCAGTCTCTGCGGGGCGTTTTTATTGGTAGAAGCCTTGTGGCCTCAGTTCGATTCCTGGTGGCACCACCTTAGAAACGCCTCGCAGTAGCTGCGGGGCGTTTCTAGCGTTGAAGGAGTAACGTGAAAGTACCGCACCTTGCTCCGCAAGGTGTGAGTAAGGTGTTCATTCTCATTGAAAACGCAATGTACCGCACGTTGCTTGTGGGCGTGTGGCTCAGCGATATTGGGCGTATGGCCGAGGTGAGAAATGTACCGCACCTTGCTTGCAAGGTGTGAGTACAGGGTTTGTTCTCATTGGGTAACTATTATTGTGTGTCATTTTCATGATACTCACACCTTGCGAGCAACGTGCGGTACATTTCTTTCCAGCGCAATTTGCAATTAAAAATCGACCTGAGTAGTCACCCTAAACTGTTAAAAATGCAGGGTTGAAAATAAATATCTTTTAACTTTTCGAATCTCTATATCGTCAATTCGCGCACCAACTTGGCCCGAAAAATTTCCGCAAAAGCCAATAGGAAATCCGCTTCGGCATATAAATTTTTCTATATGCTTTGTAAAACAATGGTTTTTTCGGCCATTTTCGTATGAAAAAAGAGGAGAAAACCCTTTGTCTATGGGCTCTCTCCTCTTCGCTAGTACAAAGATAATACATTTTTCG
>SFID01000166.1 GCA_004555425.1 Bacteroidales bacterium | reverse complement strand
TTGACAACCGTTCTCATAAAAGGGCGCGATGTCCCCATCGCGCCGCTCGGGTCATGCGCGTGGGGAATGGCGGCGCGTATTTTTACACAAAGGAGCACAAAGGCCGGAGGGTCCGGTAGCCAGAGGTGAGTCACCGCGGGTGATTTTTTAGGGTTTCGCCGGGGCGCGGGATTCCAAGCCGCGCACCGCGCCGATGGCGCGGCGGCGCGATGGGGACATCGCGCCCTTTTATGAGAACGGTTGTCAATAGCCTGAATCGCGATGCGATTCACCTCCTTGGACGGTCCGCCCGTTCGGCGTTCCGAGTCAAACAGCCAGTGATGTCTCCCTTTTATCCGCACTATGGCGACTTTCGCCCGTGCCTGTTATGATCCGTCTTCGGGTGTGCCACCTACCAAACGCACTTGATGTGCTGGGCGCGTCTCGCACTCTCCCGGGACGGGACATCTGTTAACTGAATGATACGGAATCCGCCTGTGCGGTTCGACCTTCCGATTCGTTTTCTATTTCTTGGTTAAAAAAATGAAAGTCTGCTCACGCCATATTCGGTTTCCCGGCTTTGGCCTGTTGGCGGCGGGCCTCTTCCTCGCGAAGCCAGGCAAACTCGCGTTCGGCGCGCTCGGATAGCGGGACATATTTCATGTCTGGCTTCATCAGCAAGGCCGTCATCGTCACGGCCAGCGCGCGCGCCACGGCAATCTTCGCCTTCGCCTTGGTAATCTTCCCGCCACGCATGCAGATACGATACCCTTTGAGCTTCAGGTCCGTATCCCTTGCGTTTTCTTTCATGATCACGTTTGCCCCCTCGACCAGAAGCCGGCGCATCAACTTGTCCCCGGCCTTCGTCTCGTGAAGTTGTTTGTCGATGGTTCCGGACTGATCCTGCTTGGGCGTAAAGCCGAGCACGGGGCCGATGTCTCTTGCGACGCGGAAACGCGAGAGGTCGCCCCCGATGACGGCGACGAACACTGGCCCGATGATATCCCCCACGCCATAAATCTCCTGAACACGTTCGACCTTCTCCTTGAACGGAGACTTTCTGGCAAGATTCCGTATCATCTTTTCGTATTTTTTGATAACGGCATTTGTTTCCTTTAGGACCTTGACGAGCGGAAGGACGACATTCCTGAGTTCGCTCGGCCATTCGGATCTGTCCAGATCAACGAACTTTTCGGGCGTGCAGCTCTCGATACGGAATCCCATCGACTTTCCGAAGCCCCGTATCATGTTCGTGAGCTTCGTCCGCACGCCCATCGCTGCATCCCTTGCCTTCGCATAGCGGATCATCGTCTGATAGTCCTCCTCGCGCAGATGCACGGGATGGAGCATCTCGGGATCGGCAAGTGCGATGCGTGCGAGTTCCCTCGCATCGTTGCGGTCGTTCTTCGTGTTCGACTGCGTGATCGTCGGCAGTTTAGCAGGATTGGCAACATAAACCTTGAAGTGAAGGTCGCGTGCGATCAGATCGCGCATCCAGCGGCAGTGCGTTCCCGTTTCGAACACCACCGGAATTGAGTGATCCTTGTCGGCGAGATATTTCGAGAATCCCTCGCGCGACGTCTTCACGGTTGCCTCGTCGATTATGCGGCGTTCGCCATTGATTTTAGTCATCATGCAAATTTTTGATGTTTTGTCACTCACATCAATGCCGATTGTGGTATTATGTTCCATAGCAATTCCTCTTTTGTTTTGTTGTTGTGTTTTGCACCTTCTTGTGGAAGAGTGCGGTTATAGATATAGCAAACTTGGGAGGAATTGCCTTTTTCTTTTCGCGTAATGACTTGTGAACGGGCTGTCCATGTGCGGCGTCCCCAAAACGCGAGCGCGTGGTCAGCCTGTTTGCAAGTCGTATTTTGTTACACTTTCGGTTGTCAAAGAACAATTCCAGCCAGTAAGCCTGATAAGGTTCAAAGCAAGTTGTTCTCATCTTACCTACCGCCATTACACCCGCGTGAGGTGCGCCGCCATTACCCACGCGCATTACGCCGTGCCCCGTGGTGCGGTCTCATGGCGCGGTCCCATGCCGCAGGGGGACGACCGATGAAATAAAGAACTTGAAATATGTGGAATATCGTTCTACGATAGAAGGTGCTCGAAAAAGCTTTTCATTCCAATCA
>SFID01000165.1 GCA_004555425.1 Bacteroidales bacterium | reverse complement strand
AACGGTGAGGGCTACCTGTATAACCGCTTTATGAGAGGTTGGGTTGATGCACGCCAGAAAGAAATCAACGGTGTGCATGAAAAATATGGCAAGTAAAGTTGGGTTTACCTGTTCAACATAATGTGCGAACTTCCCCTAAAAGTGTCCGAAAGGGCGGAGAATGGAGGGTGGGACTCGTGCAGTTGTGCACTAGTTTCTACCTTTGCAGGTATGAAAACAAAAGCCATTCTCACGACTTGCCGAGACGCGCTGCTGGGAGCTTGCGCCTTGCTGCTGACGGCCTGTGATATTATTGACTATCATCCCTACGACACACGAACCAGCGGGCCGCACCACCTCAATGCTTCAAATATCCAACGCATTGAAGAGTTGTATGCTGGCCGCGATTCTGTGCGGTTCGTACTTATCAGCGACACGCAACGCTGGTACGACGAGACGCGCGAAGCGGTGAAGAGTATCAACGCGCGAGGCGACATTGACTTTGTGCTGCACTGCGGCGACATCAGCGACTTTGGGGTGACGCGCGAATTTGAATTGCAGCGCGACATCCTCTGCAAGTTGAACGTGCCGTTTGTCGTTCTGCTGGGCAACCACGACTGCCTGGGCACGGGCGAGAACGTGTTTCAATGGATTTTCGGCGAGCCCAATTTCAGTTTCAACGTGGGCGACACGCATTTCCTTTGCATCAATACCAACGCCTTCGAATACGACTATTCCACCGCCGTGCCCGATTTCGCCTTCATCAAGAACGACCGCACAACACTGCCCGAAGGCATACGCCGAACGGTGGTGGCCATGCACGCACAACCCACTTCGGAGCAGTTCAACAACAACGTGGCGGAACTCTTCGAGTGGGAGATTCACAAGTTTCCCAGCCTGGAGTTTTGCCTCTGCGGCCACGGCCACAAGACACAAGCGAACGACCTCTTCGACGATGGTACGCTCTACTATGAATGCGGCGCGGCGAAGAAGCGCGAATACCTAGTTTTTACTCTACACGCGAAAGGAGGTTACAGTCATGAAGTGGTGCAATATTAAGAGCCTGCTGAGGCGCGCAGCCCTCGTCTGTATCTACTGGAGCCTGCTTGGCGGACCATCTTCTGCGCAATCTGTGTCCCCAGAGATGCTGCCCTTTGTCGCCACTCCCCTACCCTGCGACAGCATTCCCTGCGACAGTCTCCTACGTCAGTTGCCCGACAGCGTGGTGCGCCGCCTGGCCCGCCAACTGGGCATGGTGGATAGTGCAGAATGCAGAGATGCAGCCTCCAGGCCCACACGCTACGAGCGCAACAGGGCGCGCACCGTGGCGAAATGGATGCGTCTGATTCCCAACCAGACGGCCCTGCAATATGCGGGCAGCATCGGCATAGTGAGCGCGGGCTTTGGCTGGCACTACGGCAAGGACGAGCACTGGGAAACCGAATTGCTCTTTGGCTTCGTGCCGCGCTATCATTCGAACGGAGCGCATTTCACATTTACCATCAAGCAGCGGTATGTGCCCTGGCATTGCAAGATTAGCAGTCGCTGGAGTATCTCTCCGCTCACCACGGGCATCTTCTTCAACACTATATCTGGCGATGATTTCTGGACGCGACAGCCCGACCGCTACCCGAAGGAGTACTATGGTTTCCCCACAAAATTGCGCACGCATATCTATCTGGGCCAGCGCTGGCGGTACAATATTCCCACGCGCCATCGCCGCCGCCACCAAGCTGTGTCGCTCTACTACGAACTCAGCTCGTGCGACCTCTATCTCGTCTCGAAGTTCACCAACCACGAATATCCTTGGCGCGAAACGCTCTCGCTGGGATTTGGGCTTCGGTGGGAGATGTAGGGAATTGGTGCAAACATACAATGTATCGCACGTTGGTTGCAACGTGCGATACCATAAGGGTCATATTTGAATAATAGCCAAAAATGAGGCTGTGTCAGTTACTTTTGACACAGCCTCATTTTTATTGAGTCAGTAGCCGCAGGCTTCCGTTGAAACCTGAAATTAAGGTTGCGCAGCGAACGAACTAAGCAGTCTCAGCCTTTCCACGGACGATGGCACGGACGTGTGGCTGAAAGATGCTCAGTATGCGGTCTGCACAGGTATGGTTTTTCAATCTGTACATCTCCTCCTGCTGA
>SFID01000098.1 GCA_004555425.1 Bacteroidales bacterium | reverse complement strand
GGCTGGCTGAAAATCGCTGAGCTTGCTCAGGGATTTACTGACAGCCATAGCATCAATGTCTCGCCAGAGACATTTTGCATCAAGTGCAAGGGGTTTTTTCGGTTTTTGTTTTGTCAGTAGCACCTGAGTAGTTACCATTTCGGGGGATGTGATAATTAAGCGTGCCCATTGAAAAGGCAATGTACGGCACGTAGCTTCTGGGCGTGTAGCTCAGAGGAAAAGCAATTTAATTTAGTATTGTCTGGTGAAAACCCCACCCACGGCAGCCCCATCTCCTCGAAAAGTAGTATTTTTGCCCTGTCGGAAAGGCTGTGCTTGGACTTGTTGTTGTGCTTGCCTTTTCCAATAGGCAGGGTCTATATTCCTTCCATTGAAACTAATTTATAGAACCTACCTAGTCATTTTAACAACGAATTCTCTATGGTCAATTTTTCTTCCTTATCGCCCGCCCGAATCTTCTTGATTCTGTTGCTTATAGTGTGCACCCTCATGGCTCTGGACTATCTCAGCCCCGTGCTGCTGCCCTTCGTGGTAGCGTGGCTGCTGGCCTATATGCTGAACCCCATTGTCAATTTCTTCCAGCACACGTGTCGGTTGCGCTTTCGCCTGCCGTGCGTGCTGCTGACCATCGTTCTGACCACGGGCGTGCTGGCTTTGTTGGGCTGGTTGATAGTGCCGCCGCTGCTCGACGAGTGTGGCCACTTGGAGCGCGTGTGGGCTGGTTATCTGGAAAATCAGGGCCGCAACGCTTCGATTCCGCAGTCGTTCAGCGAAATGTTTCAGCGCGCCGTGGAGCATCCCGAGGTGAAGCGGTTCCTGCGCGGCGGCAGTCTGTTTGCGGCCCTCAAGAGTGTGGTGCCCAGCCTCTGGGACGTGTTGATGGGCGCCGCCTCCACGATTATCAATATCGGTGCTTCGATGATAGCCCTGCTGTACCTCTTCTTCCTGATGCTCGACTTCGACCGCTATGCCAAGGGTTGGATAAAGTTTATCCCAGTCCATCGCCGCGCCACGGCCCAGCGGATGATGACCGACTTCGAGAAATATTTCTGTGGCTATTTCCGTGGGCAGTTTCTCATTGCCCTGAGCAACTGCGTTATGTTCACAATAGGCTTCCTGCTCATCGGATTCCCCATGCCCGTAGGTCTGGGCGTATTTATCGGCGTGATTAGTTTTGTGCCCTATTTGCAGGTAGTCGGCATCGTGCCCGCCCTCATCCTGGCCCTCTTGCGCGCCACCGAAACGGGCGACAACTTCTGGTTGCTCATGGGCGGCGTACTCCTTGTATATATAGTGGTGCAGATTATTCAGGACGTCCTCGTGACGCCCCACGTGATGGGCAAGATTATGGGCCTTTCGCCCGCCATCATCCTGCTCGCCCTGAGTGTTGGCGGCTATCTGCTGGGCATCCTCGGCCTGATATTGGCCCTGCCCGTGACCACCTTGCTACTCCTTTATTATAAGCAGTATTTTGTGGAGGAGCATCCCGCGCTCGAATAGCGCACCCTTTTCTTTGTATCATTCCCAAAAAATCCAATACTTATGCGAAAACACAGTTTGTTAGGAATTCTTCTGCTCGTGGCAGCCAGTCTGACGGCCGGGCCGCGCGACTACACCAAGTATGTCAACCTCTTTGTGGGTACGGCAGGCCACGGCCATACCCATCCAGGCGCCATCGTGCCTGGCGGTATGATACAGCCTGGTCCCGATACGCGCCAGCACGGCTGGGATGCCTGTTCCGGTTATTACTACGAAGACCAGACGCTCAATGGTTTCTCCCATACGCGCCTGAGCGGCACAGGTTGCGCCGACCTGGGCGACTTCCTTTTTATGCCCATCGTGGGTAAGGCCGACATCCAGTATATCGGCGAGAAAGAACCCGATGCACAGCGCATGCCCTATGCCTCGCCATTTCGCAAGAGCGAAGAAAAGGCCGAGCCAGGCTACTACCGCGTGCTGCTCGACCGCTATCGTGTGCAAGCAGAAATCACTTCCACCGAGCGCGCCGCCATCTATCGCTTCACCTATCCCAAAGGCGAACAGGCAGGTATGATTCTCGACCTCGATTACTCCATCCAGGATCAGACTACCTACGAGATGGATTTCGAGGCCATTGACTCCTACACCCTCCGCGCCCGTCGCCGCACAGGGGCTTGGGCCTACAATCACCAGGTATATTTTTACGCGAAATTCTCCCAGCCCTTCACCTACGAGGTGGTGCGCGACACCATCAAATCCAGCAAGCGCACCGAGCCGCGCTGCAAGGTCGTGCTGCATTTTGCCAATATGCAGCAGCCCTTGTTGGTCAAGAGCGCCGTCTCTTCCGTAGACTACAAAGGCGCAGAGGCCAACCTCTTGCAGGAGATACCCGCTTGGGATTTCGATGGCGTACGCCGCACGGCCCACAACAAATGGAATGCCGTGCTCGGGCGCATCGAATTGCCCGCCAACCTTGAAGGTTCTGCCCTCGACGAGCACCTGCGCATCTTCTATACGGCGATGTACCACGCGCATATCTCGCCCGCCCTCGCCACCGATGTGGACGGCCGCTATCTCGGCATGGACCTCAAAATACATCAGGCCGATGCCCACACGCCCAACTATACCGTATTCTCTATGTGGGACACCTTCCGCGCCCTGCACCCCCTGCTCACCATTATCAACCCCGCACAAAACCAAGCCTACATTCGCTGTCTCATCCGCAAGGGCGAGGAGGGCGGCATTGTGCCCAAATGGGAACTGGCCTCCAACTATACAGGCTGTATGATAGGCTATCATTTCGTCTCCCTCGCCGCCGATGCCTATGCCAAGGGACAGCGCGACTTCGACACCCACAAGGCGCTGATGGCAGGTGTACGTCTGGCCGAATACGACACGGCTGGTATCACGCAGGTGCTGCCCAAATGGAAACTGCGCGACGAAATCATGCCCGCTGCCCGCCGCTACAAAAACGAACTCGGCTATATCCCCTGCGACCTCACGGGCGAGAGTGTGGCCAAGGCCCTCGAGTACGCCTACGACGACTGGTGTATCGCACAGATGGCTGAGGGCGAAGGCGAAACCGCCATTGCTGCGCGCTACAACCAGTTTGCCAAAGCCTATCAGCAGTATTTCGACCCCACCGTGCGCTTCATGCGCGGCAAGGATAAGAACGGCCAGTGGCGCACGCCCTTCGACCCGCGCAGCAGCCAGCACCGTGCCGACGACTATTGCGAAGGAACGGCCTGGCAATGGACCTGGTTTGTTCCCCACGACGTGGACGGCCTCATCGCTCTCATGGGCGGCAAAAATGCTTTCGCTGGCAAACTCGACAGTCTCTTTGCCGCGCCCAGCGAAATCAATGGCGCAGAACTCTCGCCCGACATCTCGGGTCTGATTGGCCAATATGCCCACGGCAACGAGCCCGGCCACCACACCATCCACCTCTACAACTATGTGGATCGCCCTTGGCGCACGCAGGAACTCGTGGACAGCGTCCTCCAGTCGCAATATCGCAACGCCCCCGACGGTGTTTCGGGCAATGAAGACTGCGGCCAAATGTCCGCTTGGTACATCCTCAACGCCATGGGCTTCTACCAACTCTGCCCGGGCCGCCCCGTCTATTCCATCGGCCGCCCCTTGTTCCCCGAGGTGACCATCCATCTGCCCGGCAACAAGACCTTCCGCATCCTGACCAAGAACAATTCGCGCCAAGCCAAATACATCAAGAGCGTCAAACTCAACGGCAAGCCCCTCCGCCGCCCATTCTTCACCCACGAAGAACTTGCTGCTGGCGGTACGCTTGAAATGGAAATGAGCGCACGGCCCACACGCTGGGGGAGGTGAGGAGTTTTTTCAATTAGGAATTAGGAATTAGGAATTAGGAATTAGGAATGACTTCCACATTTCCCAATTCCAAATACTCAAAGTACTTTTATCTGCCCACATACTTCCCCTAGAAATTCAACTATGATGCAACGACTAAAACAAGGGCTTCTCTCCCTAGCAACAATGCTTCTTCCCCTGGCCACCCTAGGGCAGACGCAAACGGGTGAGCACCCTTCCGATTGGGTGAATCCGCTGATTGGAACGGCTGGTATGGGACATACGTTCCCTGGTGCCGTCGCGCCGTTTGGTATGGTGGCCCTGAGTCCCGATACCGATACGATACCGCACAATGTGGATGGGCGGTATCAGCCGCGGGCGTACGACTATTGCGCAGGCTATCGCTATGAAGATGCCACCATCGTTGGGTTCAGCCATACGCACCTGAGCGGTACGGGCCATTCCGATTTGGGCGACATCCTCCTCCAGCCCCAAACGGGTAGGCTGCGCCTCCAACCCGGTCGGGCCGCTTCTCCCGACGAAGGCTATCGCTCGCGCTTCTCGCACGATACGGAGCAGGCCCGAGCAGGCTACTACGAGGTGCGGCTGGACGATGAGCAGGTGCGCGTGCAACTGACTGCCACTCCGCGGGTGGGCATTCACCGCTATACTTACCCCGCTGGCGAAGAAGAGCGTGTCATCCTCGACCTAGGCCATGGCATCTACAACTACGACGGCAAGGTGCTCTGGGCCAGCATTCGCGTGGAGAACGACACCCTCCTCACGGGCTATCGCATCACCAGCGGATGGGCGCGCTGCCACTACACCTATTTCGCCATTGCCCTGAGCAAACCCATCCACAGTTACGGCTACCGCGACCGCAAGGAAGCCAACTACCGCGGTTTCTGGCGCAAGTTTGACCTCCAACACAATTTTCCCGAGATGGCAGGCCGCCACCCCGTGGCCTACTTCAACTTTGCAGACGATGCCTCCCATGCTCTGACCCTTCGTGTGGCCCTTTCGGCCGTCAGCACAGAGGGAGCCTTGCGCAATCTGCGGGCCGAAACGGACGGCAAGACGTTTGAACAACTCTGCGATGAGGCACGCAGCGTTTGGGACGAGGCCCTCTCTGCCCTTCGTTGCGAAGGTACGGCCGACCAGTGCCGCATGCTCTACACCTCGCTCTATCACACGATGATCAATCCCAGCATCTACATGGACGTGGATCGACAATATCGCGGCCTCGACGGCAATATCCACACGGCTCAGGGCTTCGACCATTACACCGTCTTCTCCCTTTGGGACACCTATCGCGCTCAGCATCCCCTGCTCGCCCTCCTCCAGCCCGAGCGCAATGCCCACATGGCGCGCTCTATGCTGGCGCACCAGCAGCAGAGCGTGCACCATCTCCTGCCCATTTGGAGTCTGATGGGCAACGAGGGCTGGTGCATGACGGGCTACCACGCTGTGAGCGTGCTGGCCGATGCCTTGGCCAAGGGAGCCGACCTGCCGCGCGACGCTGTGCTACGTGCGATGGTCAGCACGGCCAGTAGCGAGCGAATGTCGGGCATGAAGGACTATCTGGCAATGGGCTACGTACCCTTCGACCGCGACCAGACGGCGGCCTCCAATACCCTGGAATACGCCTACGACGACTGGGCCATCTATGCCACGGCACAGGCCGCCGGCGATACGGCCACCGCGCGAGCCTTTGCCCAGCGGGCGCAGTCGTATCGCAATGTGTACAATCCCGCAAGCGGTTTTGCCTGCCCGCGCTATGCCGACGGACGCTTCAAGGCCGACATGGACCCCTACCAGACGTATGGCGAGGGATTCATTGAGGGCAACGCCTGGAATTTCTCCTTCCACGTGCCCCACGATGTGCGCGGAATGATGCAGGCAATGGGCGGCGAACTCATATTCCGCCAGCGACTGGACAGCCTCTTCGAGATGCACCTGCCCGAACGCTACTACAAGGACAACGAAGACATTACGGCCGACTGCCTCGTGGGCGGCTACGTGCACGGCAACGAGCCCAGCCACCACATCCCCTACCTCTACGCCTGGACCTCCCAGCCCTGGAAGACGCAGCAGTGGGTGCGCACCATCATGAACCGCATGTATCGTGCCGACATCCGCGGGCTGGGCGGTAACGACGATTGCGGCCAGATGTCCGCCTGGTACATCTTCTCGGCCCTCGGCTTCTATCCCGTCTGTCCTGGCTCGGACCAATACGTGCTGGGCGCGCCCTATCTGCCCTACCTGCGGTTGACCCTGCCCAACGGCCGAGCCGTAGAGGTGAGGGCCAAGGGTGTGAGCGACCGTCGCCGCTATGTCAAACGACTCCTAGTCAACGGCCAGCCCTACGAGCGACTCTATATCACGCACGATATGCTGCTGCGCGGCTGTACCCTCGATTTTGAAATGAGCGAGAAGCCCAACCGCACGCGCGGCCTGCGTCCATCCGACCAGCCGTATTCCATGACGAACGAATAGGGAAGAAGAGCGATAAGGGAATAACAAGAAAGTACCGCACCTTGCTTGCAGGATGCGGTACTTTCTTTTTGTTCCCTTACTTCTTGATGCGTTTTTCGCCGCGGTTGTTGATGTAGATGCCAGGGCGTTCTGGGCGGTTGCCTGTGATGGGGCGGCCGCTGAGGTCGTACCAACGGGTGGGGCCTTCGGGCTTGGTGGTTGGCGCGGCTATGCCCGTGGGGTCATAGACGATGGGCTGGGGGAGTGAGGGTAGGGAATAGGTTGCGCCATCGTGGCCATAGACGCGGTAGTAGAGCGTCTCGGTGGGCGTGAGCGTGAGGCCCGTCACCGTGAAGGACGTGCCCGTGCCAGCATCCATGCGGGCGAAGCCATTGAGCGGTGTGTACGTTTCCGCACCGCCGTGGCCGATGACAATGTCGTCGATGGCCAGGCCGCCCGAGCCTTCGCGGTGGTACGTCAGACGCATGGCGCGACTGCCCTTGGGGATGCGCACGGGGCGTACAGCGGCATCGGTGGCGCTGGTGGCTTGTTCCGTTTCAGCGAACCAGAGGATGGTGGTGCCCGATTGGGGATTGGTGTCGGTGAGCAGGAGGGTGTCGAGCGCCATCCATTGATTGACCTGCGGAAGCATCACTTCGAGGGTCACGTAGTTCTTGCCGCAGGGTGCATTGCGCTCGCGCTGCCACAGGGAGATGCTGCGCAGTCCGTCGGCGAAGATGGGCGATTCGATATAGGCGTTGTCGGCTGCCAGGGAGAGAGAGGGCGCGGCTTGGCCGTAGGAGCCTGCCACGCTGAGCACCATCTTGGCATTCGTGGTCCAGCCCTCGGGCATCGCCTTGATGCCATCGGTGAAATCTACCGTCTGATAGTAAGCCTCCGTCATACCGCGCTGGAGTACATCAAGGGCATACCGCTCAGCCCCTTCAAGGGGAGACCAGTTGGCCGTAAAACCTGTGGCCGTCACCTCCGAGGCCGCGTGAGCCGTGGGACGGGTGTAGGCGAAGGAGAGGGCGGGCGTGGTGATGCTGACGGGCTCGGTCTGTTCGCTCATCTGGGAAGCATTGCGCGCACGCAGTACCAACAGATAGGTTCTCTCGGCTTGCAGGCCCTCCACCTCCAGTCGCGGTTGGTCTACGCGGCGTGTGCGATAGCCTTCCACGTATTCGCGTCCCTGTTCCGTCTGTACGAAGACGTCGGCCTCGTAGTACGTAGCCCCTGCGGAGGGCGTCCATGTGGCGGTGAAGCCCATCGGCGTCAGGTTCTCAATCGCGATGTCGGCGGGCAGGGGTAACTGCGGACGGCCACCGCAGACGGCAAACTGGATGACGCCATTCTTCTCGCGGATGTTGGTCAGGGGAATCTCGATGGCGTTGCCCTCTTGGTCGCGCAGGCCAGGATTCGTCTCGGCTGTCAGCGAGGTGATGCCCGCTGTGCCTGGGAAAGCATCGCCCGCACGGGAATCCTCGCTGCGGATGCCATCGGCCTCGACGAGGTCAATACCTTGGAAGTAGGGGTTGCTGTTCACCTTGTTGGAAACCCACAGGTCGTTGTCGAAGGTGATATGCCAGACGAGCAGGCCGTGGCCGGGGAGATACTGGTCCCAACCCTGCTGCTGTCGGTTTTCGAGGATGAAATATTCCTCGTCGGGGTTCGCCGTGTTAATGCGCAGGCCCACGTTGTTGTCGACCGTTTCGAGGACGATGTCGCGCGGTGTGGCATCCAGCACTTCGGGGTTGAGCCATCCCATGCACATACGCTCGTAGGCCGTGAAGTTGCACGGCGTGCGGGCATTGTTGAGGTGGCAACCCACGTCCATGAGCGACCAACTGCCGGGCGTGAAGTAGCCGCCGCCCGTCACATCGTAGAGGTCGGGAAAGTCGAGCACGTGGGTATATTCGTGGCAGATGGTGCCGATGCCCTCAAAGTGGTTTTCGTTCTTGCCCGTTTCGGTATTGAGAATCGGACGGAGTTCGTTGGAGCAGGCATAGCGGTTGATGCGCACACCGTCGAAGGTAAACGTCTGTCCGTCGCTGAGCGTTTCAACCTCGCCCGCGTGCTGCCAGATGGTGTATTCGCGGCCGCCCGTGGCCTCGCCCATGCCGGCGTAGAACACGTAGATATTGTCCACCACGCCATCCAGGTTGCGGTCGTACTGGCTGAAGTCAATCTGTCCGTCCAGGGCTTCGCAGGCTTCCACTACCATATTCCAGGCGTTGAGGTCGCCGCCAGGGAAGTTCTGCCCGTAGAAACTGATGTCGCGGCTGAGCACCACAGGGCCAAACACATCAAACGTTAGGTCGTACTGCCCGTTGCTGGCCGCAAGGAAATAGTCGCGCACACTGCCCGTGGCACCATCGAAGTCGAAACCCTGCTTGTTGAGCATATCGTCAAAGAGTTGGCGCGGGTCGTCGTAGGAGAAGTCCGTGGCCTCGTGGGTGGACGTCTGGGGGAAGGAGACGAGGATGGCCAGTGCGCGCTGCTGTCCCGTGGTCGGCACAGGGCCTCGCTTCGGGTTGGCTGGCGTGCTGCGGGGCATTCGGCGCGGCGCACCCATCTTCTCGCGCTTCGTCTGCCAGAGGTTGGCCTGCTGGCGAAGCATCTGCGGGCGGTCCATCTGCTGGATAAGGGCCAATTCATCCGCACTGCGCAGTGCGGCATCGTGGGCGCGCAGACCCGAAGAGGCCCATTCGCCGTTCGTGGCCTGGGCATAATAGAAAAAGTCGTTCACACGCACCAACGGAATACTATCCTGCGAGAGGAAATAGTGGTGGTACTCATCGCCAATGAGGCGCACGGTAATCTGTGAGCCATCGGGCTGCGTCATCACGCGCGGCCTGGGGTCGGATGGGATGGCTAGTGCTTGCTGACAGAGGAGGAGCAAGAACAGAAGGGTGGATAAAATTCTACGCATATATATAATAAGGTATAGTTTCGTGCCTGCAAAGGTAGTAAAAACCTGAAGATGGACAATTAGACGGGGGTGGAACTGCGATTTCAATGAGAAAGAACGTGGAGTAACGTGAAAGTACCGCACCTTGCTTGCTCTGGTGTGAGTACGGAGTTTGTTCACATTGAAAACGCAATGTACCGCACGTTGCTTGCAACGTGTGGCTCAGCGGAAATGTTGACTCATTGATAATTACTTCAAAGAGTATAAACATCTGAAAACCACTGAGCCACACGTTGCGAGCAACGTGCGGTATATTGCTTTCCAGCGCAATTTGCAATTAAAAATCCACCTGAGTAGTTGCCCGAAATGTTAACTACTCAGGTTGTTCCAGATAGCAAGTCAACGTGTGGCACTGCGGTGTGCGTTGTTTCTTTAAACACGAATCTTTCGAATCTTACTAATCGCGCGGAGTAAAACCTCCAAGTGGGAGGCAATTCGATTCGTATTTCTTTTAACACGAATCTTTCTAATCTTACTAATCGCGCGGGGTAGAACCTCCAAGTAGGAGGCAATTCGATTCGTGTTTCTTTTAACACGAATCTTTCTAAT
>SFID01000097.1 GCA_004555425.1 Bacteroidales bacterium | reverse complement strand
GAAGAGGCATATAACCTGGTCAATTCCCTCAGAACCATATTCCGCAACAAGAAACTCACTAAGGAAACCGCAAAGGAGAAGTTTGAAGAATGGTATGGGGAAAGTTGCTGCATGCAACCTACGTGAAATCAAGTCCGTACGCGATACTATCAAGTTCTATGAGGATGAGATATTGAACTACTTTAATGGACGAAAGATAAACGCATCAGCTCAAATGTTTCCGGTCACAGGTGAAAGGAGTTAGAGACATCCCTTTTTTCATGTACCGTTTAGCAACAGTTTTGGGTTAGCGACTGTGCACACTCCACAGGGTTTGTCGGTTGCGCCGCAATTTTAACAGAGCTTCCAAATAATAATAGTCGGCGTAGATGATGCTGGTATCAATTTCTGTTCCGGCAGGATGATGCCCTGTGGAGTGAAGGAGGAAAGAGAAGTTTTTGTCACGGCTTTGATAGCGGTTGCTGCTGAGTTGGTTGAGCGTCTTGATGGCAAAGTCACGGTAGGTGGCAGCCTGGTCTGTTGAGACGTATTCAGAGAGTTCGAGCAGGGCGGAAGCTATGATGCAGGCTGCTGAGGCGTCCTTTACGTCGTCGGGGGCGTCCATGTCCCATCGGGGGATGCAGTCATCACTTGTCTCTTTCAAGCGTTTCATATAGATGCCAGCAGCTTTCTGGGCCTGATCGAGGAAACGTTTGTCTTTTGTGAAGCGATAGACCATCGTATAGCCGTAGATGGCCCATGCCTGTCCGCGGCTCCACATGGAATTGTCCGAATAACCTTGATGAGTCTTACCGCATAGGAACTTGCCGGTCCGCTGGTTATATACTGCCACATGATAGCAGGAGCCGTCGGGACGGAAATGGTGCTTCATCGTGGTTTCGGCATGGCGGATAGCGATATCCTTCAGACGGGGAGAGCCACCGTGTTCGGCTGCCCAAAAGAGCAGTTCGAGGTTCATCATGTTGTCCATGATGGTGTTATGGCCGCCATAATCCTTTATATGACGGGGCCAACTGAGGATCGTGCCCACGGCGGGGTTGAAGAGTGTGGCAAGGGAGTCGGCAGCAAGGAGGGCTGCTTTGCGGTAGCGTTCATCCTTGCTTATCTCGTAGCCTTTGAGCAGGGCATTGATGGTGATAAAGCCGAGGTCGTGGTCATAGACGGGCTGGGCAACTACTGGCAAGAGGGCATCGGTGTATCCTTTTGCTGCCTTCTGTATGGCCTCACTCTTGTTATAGGCAAAGTCCATCCATAGGATGCCAGGCCAGAAGCCCGAGCACCATTCTTGGGGCGATGCTTTGCGCAGGTTCCAAGTCTGTTCGCCATTCAGGATGTTCCTCGGCATCATCGTGAAATCATAGGGGCGTAGGTTTTCCAGGGCACGATTTATCTGTGATGAACAATAGTCCAGCGACTGACTGACGAGGGTACTTCGGATGTCCTTGCTGAAGACGACGTTCTCCACATGGTTGCCCACGTACATGGGGATATAGTCGGCGGTGGCGTACCATGCCGGCTTGCCTTCCATCTTGTCGTGTAGCAGCCGACCGTTGATCTTGATGCCCTCGAAGGTGACGCCTTTCACCTTGCGCTCATTGTTGTAGCCGTTGATGATGGAGAGGTAAGGCAGATTGCCCTTATAGCGGATATTCCTGAAGGTGACATTCTCTACGCCACGTCCAGGGGCTGTGCAGTACTTCTGGTTGTAGCCCACTTTCACCTGAACGATGCTTCCTTGCTCAATCTGCTCGATGCGGATGTTCTCGAAGGTGACGTTGCGCACGAGGTTGTTGTCGCCACAGTTGATGGCCAGACATCCCTGATAATCCACCTGTGGCTCTGCCTGTCCGAGTATGTCGATGTTCTCGTAGTGCAGGTTCTCGATGGTGTCGCCACGCTCTGCATTGCCGTGGATGCCGATGAAGATGGGGTGAGCCACATCGGCCCAGAGCGTGGAATTGCGCATGGTCACATTGCGGCAGTTGCCGATGAAGCCTTTGCGCGAGGTGTAGGCTGTGGTGCAGTCGTCCGAGTTGCGACAGAACACGCGATCGTAGAGCACGTTCTGAGAGGCGAACACGTTCAATCCGTCGCCCCAGCCAGGATGGGAGATGCTCTTCACGTTGCGCAGGGTGACGCCGTCGGATGCGCCCACGGGACATGTGTTCAGCGTCAGCCCGTCGATGAGTACATTCCGAGAGCGATGCACATGACAGCCTTCGTAGCCCCTCTGCGGACGGGCTATGCCACGTCCTATGATACTTACATCGTGGGCATCCTCGATGGCGAAGGTGCCGGTGAAGTAGGAACCTGGTGCAAGATATACGGTCGTGTTTGAAGCCACCTTGATGGTATCTTGATTGTAAAAGCCAGGAGCGTAGCAGATGAACTCGCGTCCGTCGGCCTTTGCCTGCCGCCCGGCTTCATCTTTGGAGACAACAGGCTTTGAGGTGAAGAGCAACAGGTTGTTGGTGATGTCGCCGTCGAACTCCACGCTGAGGTTTTCGGGCTGGAAAAGCTGGAACTGAACGGTGCTGTCATTTTGCACGTTGGCTATAACACTCCGATAGTCTGGTCTTATCCTCGCTGCCTTGATTTTCTTTTTCTTGCTGACGACTCGTACATAAACGTCACCCGTAAAGTCAAACATGCAATAGCTGATTTCCGAGACCTTGTGCCTGTTGCTCCCCACGGAAGCGTTTACTTTCGCCATATACGTATCCAGCCTCGTCCATTCCTGACTGCTTCGCGGACGTACAAACACATCGTAGTCGTGCTTCAGTGGCGCACCTTCAGGAGCGGGAAAAGCAAAAACTTGATGCATGCCTCTCCCCCCGTTCTCCTCCATAGAGAGGGAGCCTTTCACAACAAACCGGTCAGCCTCCATATTCTGAATGATCTCTCCTCGTCGCTCCGCCTTCCGTTGCAGGTCGAGGAGTTTCTTCGTATATGGCATCTTCATACCTTTCACTTTCGTATAGTGTTCGTAGGCCGTATTGTAGATGCAGCGGATGTGTCCGCGCTGCATAGTCCCAGGTTCCGTCCATTCGCAGTAGAGGCCTGTGCAGTCCTGCCACGTCTCAAACGGTACGGCGTAGCCCAAATTGTAGCGAGCGGTATATTCAAGACCTTTCATCAGCCGATTGTCGAGTGCGCTCCAAAGGTCATCACCCTGCATCGAAGCCATTTCGCAGATGTCGCACAGTGCTCCGAGTCCTAATTGCACATGTGCCTGATCGCGCCCTGTCTCCTGGCACTGGCCCGACGCGCTCACATATCGTGGCAAGGCTCCGTTGTCGTTGGCATTCAAGTAGTAGTCAATGCTGGCTTGATAGAGCGCGCTGTCCTCCAAGAAGATGGCACAGGCCATCCTGCAACGGTTCACGATGGCTCCCCAATTGCCGTTGGCATACGGGCTGTCGGCTTCAAACTGCTCCAATACAGGCAGGATGGCCCGTCGAATCATTGCTACCCATTCTGGAGTCTGTTGTTCTTTTGCAAGTATCATTGCCCTTACCAGCCAGTAGGCTTGAATAGTACACAGTGGCGCATCGTGTCCGTCAAACCGCTGTAGCGTCGTGGCGTAGGCATTGATAATCTCCACTGCCGTTTGGCTTTCGCCCTTCTGGGCCAGCTGCCACGCTGTCCACATGTCGCGTTCGCTGCCTCCTTTCGTATAGGCATACTTTCCATCACGCGCCACTACCTCATATGGGCCAGCCATCTGGTAATTCTCCTGTGCGCAGGCGAATCCAGTCCACAGCAGCATCATGGCAAACAGAATCTTTCGTGTCATATAACGATGTACTAATTTATTTGATGAATACCTTCTTTCCGTCAATAATATAAATACCGTGTTGGGGAGCGCCATTGACCCGGCGGCCCTGTAGGTCGAAGCATTGGCTGTTTGCTGTCTGACAGTTGATGACTTCGCTAATGCCTGTAGCGGGAGTGCTGTTGCAAGTCAGGGTAAAGTTGTCCCACACAAGCCAGTTGGTGCCGGATGAGGTATCTTTGATGCCGATGGTGAGGATGCCGCCTGTGACATTAACTGTGACCGAGAGGCGGGCATAGTTGGAATTGGCCGCCATGCGGTCACGCTGGGTATCGAAGTCACTGCCGGCACAGCTTTGCTTCACCGTTGTCCTTGACGTCTCGCTGCCACTCGTGGCATAGAGATAACCAGTCTTGGAGCCTTCACCATATACCAGTTGGCAGGTGACGGTGTACTCGCCGTCGGGCAGTCCGCTGATAGTCTGTGAGAAGTCGAAGTTGGTGGAGTGCCATACCTCCACGGCACCATTGAAACGCTGATTGCCCCAGGTGCCGGTCATGGTCCAGCCTGTACCGTCGATAGTGGCGAAGTCGGGGTTGATGATAAGCCCTGTGGCGTCGATGGGATAGGTGCCCCCGCCCATTACGTGTAGGGTAAACGGGTAGGAAATACCGTTGTAGGTGGCTGTTACCTCGGTGTCCTCAGTCAAACTGCTCACTATGTAGTTTGCTCCCTTGCTCCCGTCGCTCCATGTTATATCATTGGCATTGGCGAATGATGGGATGACGAGGCGCAGCTCGGCGCGGCTGCCGGGCAGGAGTTCAGCCTCATTGGCAAGAGTACTATTGATGGATTGTTGTGCAGGTACGACGTACAGGTGGAAACGGCTCTCGCTGACGGCTCCGCTCTGGTTGGCATACTGGCAGAGATAAGTGCGCGAGGATGTAATGGCGGGAATGGTGACCACACTGCCCTTCACACCGTTGTTCCACAGGTAGTCGTCGGTCCAGCCGGTGGTGGGGCCGGCGTAGAGGATAACACTGGTGCCGGCAAGGACGGTCTTTTCCGTCACGCGCTCTATCATGCCATCGACGGTAATCTCCTCGGTCATCACGTCGGGGGCGGCATCACCGCTGACGGCAATGGCAAACGCCTGGTGGCTCACGGCTCCGTTCTGTGCGGTGTAGCTGACGCGATAGATGTAGCTGCGGTCGGCCTTGACAGTAATCTGTCGCGTGGTCTCGCCTGTGCTCCACTGCCATTGGCCGCTATCCTCTGCTCCTTCCGGCAACTGTGGCATGAGCGTGATGTCGCTGCCATCAGCGGGGATGCCCTTCGACGGACACACCTCATACTTGTATTTCAGGCCACCAAGATTGGTCTGGTTCTTATAGGTCACACCTTTATATAATATGTCACCGCTCAGGGGCGTGATGCCTTCCGAAGCATCGATGGCCGGACGCCAACTGGTGAGCGTGGAGAAGCCGAGATGGTCGAAACCACCGCTGTTCTGACTGTAGTTGCCACCGCCACCGTCGGGACATATCTTCGCACTGGCTTGTTCGGCATACTGCAGCTTTACGCCACGCAGTCCCTCGTAGTAACCAATGGCACGGTCCCAGTAGGGGCGGTATTCGCCTGCGCCACCGGTGTTGGGGCCTTCCATAAGCCAGCCTGCGCCCATGCGACCGCGACAGTCGGCATAGTTGTAGTTTGTCCACGGCAGGGCTGTGGCATCCACACCGCCGAAATTCATGGCCGCCACGAACTCCGTGCCGGCAGCGATGCGGTCGTTCATATAGGCAAAAAGGTCATCACCCTGATTGAAGCCCACGGTGCAGATGTCGAGTGCGAGGCCGAGTGCCATCAGGGCATGTCCCTGGTCGCGGCCGCTCTCCTGCATCTGTCCGAGATAGCCAAGGGGACCGCGGCTGTCCTTGTGAACTACCGGCACGAGATTGCCGATGAATTCATCGCAACCGTCGTTTAGAATGACGGAGTAGT
This sequence comes from Bacteroidales bacterium, assembly GCA_004555425.1. Lineage (GTDB taxonomy): Bacteria > Bacteroidota > Bacteroidia > Bacteroidales > Bacteroidaceae > Alloprevotella. The sequence goes on along the minus strand of SFID01000097.1, from coordinate 4,283 downwards.
TCGTGCGGTCTTTGTAGGTGCCTACGTGGTCGTATTTATAGAAGCTGACACCTTGGTTGTACATGTGTACGTCGTCACACAGGATGCCGATGGACATCACACACAGCGCATTGCACAGACCCCAGTTTGACCAGTAGTGGCCGGGACGCTCGCCGAGCGACGCATTGCGTGCGTTGAGCCACGTGTCGTGGCGACGGCGCAGGAAGTCGATGGAGGGATTATAGAATACGCGGATTATCCATTGCTTGAACTCATCAAATTCTTGGCGGCTCCAACCGTCGTAGTCGCGCATCAGCTCGGCTGCGTTGGCAAACTCATGGCCATAGATGCCTGCGGCGAGGGAAATGTTGGTGTCGCCGCCAAGTCCCTTGCACTGGCGGGCCCACTGCATAAGTATGCGCACGGCTGCATCGGCATTCGCCCGTGTGCCGCCAATCTTCCAGCGCAGGGCGTTCTGGAAGGCCATCGCAGCACCACGGGCACAGTTCATGTAGTTCTGGCCCGATGAACCGCCGCGGATCACAGTCTCCGTAGGCCATGTGGCGATGTTGGCGTTTGAGTATTCATTTGCACAGAGAATATTCCATGCCCGCTGGATGCGCGTGTCGCCATTGGCCAGCAACTGCTTGGCGCGGTCGATGTCAGCTTGCGAGACGATGCCGCCGGGGTGTACGAAGCCGTGGTCGTCGGTCACGGAGAATACCTGCTTGGGGGCATAGTTCTTGGTGGCTTTGGCTGCGGAGAGCAGCGATTTCAGCGTGCTGACATACTCGTCGATGAGCGTCTGCGAGGCACGTGCCGATGCTATCTCATATTCAGCCACGGCGACTTCGTCCTGCAACTCAGCAATGGCATTGGGTGCATAGTCCGAAGCGGCTCCGGCAATGAATGTCTTTGCCTCGCTGACTGCGGCTTGCAGGGTGGAGAAGTCGCCCGGCATGCCATATTTGTAATCTTCCTCCAACTGCTCCGTCACGGCAGCCAGCGAGGCTACCTCTGCATCGCTTAAAGCCGCGTCGTAGAGCCGGAAGTCGCTGACGAGCGTCTGCTTCAGGTAGCTGTCGCCGGAGAATGGCGGACGGCCTATCCAGTTGTAGGCGGGCACGGCGGTGAGCGCGTTCTTCAGCAGCGGCATGTTCGTGGCCTGCGCCATGCGCTTACCGTCGAGAAACAGTTCGCCCTTCTGCCCGCTCTGACGGTAGAGCATGTGCATCCAGCGGCCTTTCGCTGATTCGCTGCCCATTTCCATACCAACCTCGCTGCCCCAGCCGCCCGTCGAGGTGGCCATGCGCTGGGCATTCAGGCGATAGGCAGAATAGGGCGCACTGGTCTGCGTGTTGGCCGCCGACTGTGAGAAGCACCACAGGAAATAGCCCGCTCCCGAGAGCGAAGCCTTGTTGTCCACGCGGTAATATACTGAGACTGTGAAGTCCGTCAGGTTCCTCACCACCTCGCCCGCGCCCCTCGTCATATCGAGGTAGCCCGTGCCGTTGCCCAGGTCGAGCACCCTGCGACTGCCCATCTCCACGACCGAGGCCTGATTCATCACTTTGGCGGTAATGCCCGACACAGGGTCGGTCACGTTCTTGCCATCCACATTCTCAAAGTCGAAGTGCATCACTAAATGCTCTTCCTGTGCCACGGCCTGTCCCGCCATCAGCAGGAGCAGCCCAACGATTGCCTTGATTCTCTTCATAACGTATAATTTTTTGTTTTCCTGCTGCAAAATTACTCATTTTACCGCATATACACGTGTCTCTATTATCCCAATCCCGCTGTTTCAGGCGTACAAACAGCATTTTTGTACATTACAGACACACTTTCTGAACGTTCTAAGCAGTTATCTCGATAAAAAGCTGTACTTTTGTAGCGTTAAAATGATGTCATGGATATGAGAATAAAGATACTACTGACAATAAGCATGGTGCTTTGCTGGGCGACAATGGACGCACAGATACGGCAATGGGGCGTTCAGGACGGACTGCCCACGGGCGAGGTGCGGCAGATTATCGCGCTGCCCAACCACCAGATGCTGGTGAACTGCGAGGGTGTGTTCTGCATCAGCAATGGGGCGGGTTTTACCGTTGTGTCCTGCGACCGACGGAAGGCGTATAAATTGGAGCACTATGCCGACTCGGCGGGCTACGGCCATCAGTGGCAGGGCGACTCGCTGCTGTGGCTGCGCGACTTCTACCGCATATACCTTTTCGACATGCGCACACGGTCGTTCCGCTACGACATAGAAGGGCGGCTACGCTCGCTTGGAAAGTTTTCGCCATCGCCAGAAACAGTCATTGACTGGCAAGGCGGCACATGGACGGGGACGCTGGGAAACGGAATTTCCTACACACCGCCTCGGCGGCAAATGGCGGAAATACTTGAAGATGACCCCTTGATAGGGATTGCCCGAGGGGCTGCAGAATTGAATGTAAGGCTTGGTGACGGACGGTTGTTGCAGAGGCGTGGCCTCAACAGGATAGGCTATTTCCTGCCTGACGCAAACCGCTTCGACCCTCTCAACGAGCGTCTGCCTCAGTTAAATGGCTATCGAAACATAGTAGGAGCCTGTGCGCTGGCTGAACCGTGGGTGGTGCTCTATACGCAGAACGGTGCCTGTATGCTTGACACCAAAGCCGACACGCTGGCAGCTTTCAAACCTGCAGAAATCATCGGCGAATACTCCGACAAGTACAACTGCATGTTGCGCGACACAAAGGGAAACTTGTGGGTGGGAACGCAGAACGGACTGTTTAATGCCCACACGGAAGAAACGGAGCGTGTCACCGGACTTGCCAACAACTGCATCCGCAGTCTGGTGATGGATGCCCAGGGAAACATCTGGGCAGGTACGGCATGCGGCATTTCGAGGATAACGCCTACAGTGGTCAATTATGGAGAGGACGATGGTATTCCTGCTATTTCCATGATGGAACGTGCTGCCTGTCTGACTGACGATGGGCGCCTGGTGTTTGTCCATCACAGCTCGGCAGCAACGGTATTCCGCCCAGAATGGCTGACCGACCAAGCCCGTCCGCAAGTCCCCGTGCTCACTCTTCTGCAAGTAAATGGTCACAATGAAATTTATGTACAGGGCGCAGGATTAACACTCCCATATAACAAGAACCATCTTACCATTCGGTTCTCTTCCCTCGACTATGCCCATCCATCGCACACCACCTACCGCTACCGCTTGCGTGGCCTTGAAGATGAATGGCACTCTGCCGATGGAACCATCGGCCTTGCCGAAGCCGATTACAAGGCCTTGCCGCCAGGGGAGTATGTCTTTGAGACACAGGCCGCCTCGACAGGTGGCGAGTGGAGCGGACCCCTGACCGTGCAAATAACTATCCGTCCCCCGTTTTGGTTGACTTGGTGGGCGAAAGCCTTGTATACTCTTTTGCTCTGTGCTTTTGTCGCTTTTCTCCTTACACTATATCTAAAAAGAAAGAAGGCGGCCTTGGTGCGAGAAAACGACAGCCGTGTGAACCAGCTCTTTGAGATGCGCGAAGAAGCCCGCCACCAGTTTGCCGCGAGCACAAACGTTGACCCGAAGAAGATTGGTCTGAACCCCGAGGAGGAAGTATTAGTTGCAAAACTCCTGAAAGCAATCGAAGCGCATATCGCCGACGAGGACTACGGCGTGGAGCAACTGGCCATAGACGTAGCCCTGAGTCGTACAAGCCTCTATGTCAAACTGCGCAACATGCTTGGCATTTCGCCCGCCGACTTCATACGCAATGTTCGACTGAAGCGTGCTGCCCAACTGCTCACCGTCAATCCGAACCTCTCCATCAACGAGGTTTCCATCCGTGTCGGCTTCTCCACCCCCCGCAACTTCTCCACCCAGTTCAAGAAGATGTTCGGAGTCCTACCGTCGGAATACAGAGGCGCCGAGAACCATTGTCCATCTGCAGCAATGGATGCTACGGAATGCTTGGCGTAGTACGAAGTACATCCAGGTATAAGCTTCTTCATGCAATTGTTCATCTTGTCGCAGAAACAGAGCAGATGTTGCTTGCCGCAATAATTCAGTGTTGCCATGTTTCTACATTAAAAAATAAGTCATTAATAGGCAGCACTTTGGCGTAAACTTTGGCTTCAGAAATTTGCATTATATTTGCATTATTACTTGGGCCAAAATGTGCATTTTTGGTCAAAAATGTGCCAAATTATGCATTGCCGACGTAAGCGTCTCCACGAAGACGTATTGCGTATATCAAAAAAACCGCTAAGAGGCGACTTAGCGGTTTTCCTTCCATTTGTCAGGCAGAAGCATCCTGTAT
>SFID01000164.1 GCA_004555425.1 Bacteroidales bacterium | reverse complement strand
GTAGCGGTCTTTGTTCTGCGAAGCATTGTTCGACGGGCAAAGGTTGGTGAACACAATTTGGAAGTCGCCGGCAACGTCGACGTCAGCCGAGAAGTCGTAAGCGGTGAGCTTGGCACATTCGCTTGCCGATTTGGTGACGTTGATGGTCTTTACGGCAGAGCCGTTTTGCATGATTTCCACCTTGAACGAGATGCCGTTGCTTTCGGTGTAGGCAAAACCGTATTTGAAAGTGAGTTTGCCAATGCCGCCTGAGATGGTTGGCGAAGTGATTTTGCCAACAGATGCAGTCTTGCCGTTCATGCAGGCAGCGAAGAAAGGAGTAGTGCCCTCTTTGTAGCCGATGAACTTGAAGGTTGGGTTGTTGTCGGCAGCGCCGCCTTGCAAGATGTTGCAGTTTTCAGCCTTCCAACCTTGAGCAGAGGTGTAGGTGCCGTAGTAGCTAACGGCAGTGCTATTGTTGAAGGTCTCGAAGTCGGCGTAAGTGCCGCTAATTGCAGAGCCGCCTTCACCGCCGCCAGGGTTCTCGCCGCTGACTTCGCCAAGCACGACGTCGTCGACACACCAAGTGGCGTAGTTAGCGTCGGAAGTGGCTTCGTAGCGGAAACCGATGAAGATAGTGCCGGAGTAGCTGCTGAGGTCGATGTCGCCCGAGTTAGTCCAGTCGCTGTAGCCCGAAGCCGGAGCAGTGGCAAAGTTGGCGTTGAGCTTAACAGGCTCGCACGAAGCAGGGTCGGCAGAGGTGAGCACATACACGCCAATCTTGCTGGTGGTAGAGCCGTAGCCGTTCACCTGAGTGCGGAAGTTGAGCACCTTGTTTTCCACCTTGTTCATATTGATGGCAGGCGTGATGAGCCACGAGTCGAACGGAGCAGTGCCCTTGTAGCCGGTCATTGCAGCATATCCGTTGTTGCTGAAAGTGGTTTGGAACCAAGCCTTGTTGCCTTGCTTCTGCACGTTGGTCCAGTCGGAAGGCAGAGCCGAGTCGAAGCCCTCTTTGATGCCGGTAACGCCGCCGGTAGCCACCGAGAGGCGGAATTCGTCGGTAGAACCCGAGTTTCCGGTGATGCCGTGAGTGCCTTGTCGGCGAGGTTGGCTTGAGTGCGGAACGGAGTGCCTTGCGGCAGAGCCACAACGAGGCACTTGGTGTAGTCGGTGCAATCGGCAGTAGGACCGATAACGAGCGTTGTGCCAAGAGTGGTAGGAGCAGTCCATTCGATGTCGGCGTTGCTCTTCACTGCGGTGACTTCAGGAGCCACAGCACCCACGATGTATCCGCTCACCCAACCTTCGCGACCGGTGTTTTGCAAGCTGATAGCCTTTTCAACAGTCCACGGGTTCGACTCTACGCCGCTGAAGTCGGTAGAGAAGTCGATGCAGTCGTCGGCGCTGCGCAGGAGCAGCTGCCAAGTGCCGTTGCTGGCGTTAGAGCCGTAGTAGCTGAGGATGCCCACCACCGAGCCGTAGCCCAGCGGAAGCAGATTGTCCTTGAAAGTAGAGTAGTTGCTGGTGCGCACCACAATAGAGTTGCCGCCGGCATCTTCGATGGTGCGGTTGGTGGTGGCGTCGCCGGTGACGAAAGTGTTTTTGCCGTCGGCGTCAGAGAATTTCACGTCGTCGAAGCGCACCAATTGGCTCTGCCACTTGCGCAAACCGGCAGCGTCGGTCGACAGTCCGGCGATGGTGGCAGGAATGGTGTCGATTTCAGCTGGAGCAGGCAGGCCGTTGAGTTCGGCGTGGTCCTGGAAGGTTTCGAGCGGCAAGAAAGTGGCTTCCCACACGCCGCCTTTCTCGTAGTATTCGGGATAGCCCAGCTGTTGCAGCGAGTTGTACTTGCCCACCCAGATGTCCTTGAGCGAAATCACCACCTCTTGACCGATGCGATAGGTGTTGTAGAGGCTGTTGCCGTTGAGCGAGATTGACAAAGCGCCTGTTTCGTCCTGAATGACGAGGCTCTTGTAGATGTTGCCCGAGGCGTCGCTGCTGATTACGCGGCCAGCCACCACGAGGTCTTCGCGCACGGTGTCGATATAGTTAACGGCGTCCTGCCAATATTTTGCCTTGAAGTCGGCGATGCTGATGTTAGCCGTACGGCTTGCTTGCGGCACCATCAACGGTGGGGTGTCGAAGTTGTCGGAACAACTGCTCACAAGTGCAGCCGCTGCCATTATCATCAAACTGAAATATGACTTAATATGTCTCATAGTTTCTTTATATTATATATAATGTATGTAACTTTTTTTGAACTAAAATCTTTTTTTCTTAGAATTTCACACCCACATTAACATAAGCGCGGAAGCCTTGTGCGTAGTAGTATTTGTTAGGATACTTTGTGGTGGTGTAGTTGGTGTAGTCGAAACGGCCCTGCTGATAGCCCGAAGTCTGGATGTTGCGGTTGTTGAGCACGTTGTCCAGATTAAGGTTGATGTTGAGCGAAGCCGTGCGATTGAGGTAGATGAGCTTGCCTATGCTCAGGTTGAGCACGAAGTTGTCCTTGAGGCGCTCCTGGCGAGTGATTTCAGCCACCTTGGCATGAAGTTCTTCCTCGGTTTCGCAAACCTTGTAGAGGTTAGGCATAGCTTCGTGGCGGATGGGCGAAAGGTCGACGTAGGAGTCAGCCATATACACGCCATTCACCTCGAAGAACCACATCTTTGGCGCGCTCCACTTGAGTGTGAGCGAATAGGCTTGCTGAGGAGTGCCGCCAACGTAGAAGTTTTTCAGATAAACCACCTGAGTGGTGTCGGGCGCCTGACCGTTCTCGTAGCTGCGGGTGCCGGTTGGGCGGTTCTTATACTGATAGCGCGAGAATGTGGCGGCACCGCTGAGGGTGATTGACGGAGTGATGCGATAAGCCATGCCCACTTCCACGCCCTTGTAGGTTTTTTTCACGCCGGTGAGCACATAGTTCATGAATGTGCTGAACTGGTCGTCGTAGAACGAGGTGCGCTCGGTTTGGTTATACATATCGGTCCAGAAGCCGGTGATGCTACCCATGAATCGGCGATAATTGAAGTTGTAGCTCAAGTCGCCCGAGAGGATGCGCTCGCTGGCAAGTCCGGTGATGGCATCGTCCTTGATGCGAGGCGAAACGTAGGCTTGGTCGAACTGCGGCGCCTTGGTGCCATAGTAGGCATGGGCGGTGATGTTGTTGCGGCCGTCAATCTTGTAGGTTGCCCCAGCCTTCACGCCGGCGTTGTCGAATTCGTGGCGTACGCCCTTGCCGTAGGAGTTTTCAGGAGCACGACCGTTGCGCATGTGTCCGTCGCGCTGGAATTGTGTGTAGCTGACGGCAATGCCGTAGTTGATGTCCCAACGCGGCAGG
>SFID01000163.1 GCA_004555425.1 Bacteroidales bacterium | reverse complement strand
CTGTATCGTTTTGAAGGATCGGAAGAAATGAAGAACCTTCAAGCTCGGTCGAAGAAGCGAACGGGCGGCGGAGATGGATACCTACCGAGGGAGAGCCGAGAGGCTCGACTAGCGGCGAGGACACCACCGTACCGCAGCCGCGTAGCTGCGACAGCCCGAAGGGCTGGCGGAGCCGAGCATGCACCTTGAAAACTGCACAGGGAAAATGAAACGGAAAGACGAAAACGTCAAAATCCAGTCAAGGTTGCGGAGCGGTAGCGATACTGCGACGATGTAACCGAGATAAACACAGTGGCTTGCTCCTTCCATCAACCGCGAAAGCGGATGTCTTAGGAAGAAGGAGTAAGCAGGCAAGATCAAGCGAAGAAGAGCGCAGGGTGGATGCCAGGGCACTGATTGCCGACGAAGGACGCGATAAGCTGCGAAAAGCTTCGGGGAGCCGCAAGTAGGCTTTGATCCGAAGATCTCCGAATGGGGAAACCCGGCCAGGGTAATGCCTGGTCACCCATGAATGAATTCATAGTTCATGAGGAGGGCACCCGGGGAAGTGAAACATCTAAGTACCCGGAGGAAAAGAAAGAAAACTCGATTCCCTTAGTAGTGGCGAGCGAAAAGGGAAGAGGCCAAACCAGGGGTCTACGGACGCCTGGGGTTGCGGGCCTCCAAAGTTCGAAGATAGCTGACCCGAACGCGTTGGAAAGCGGGACCAGAGACGGTGACAGTCCGGTAGGGGAAGGCGAAAATAGGTAGGAGGTACCAGAGTACCGCGGGACACGTGAAATCCTGTGGGAAGCAGGGGGGCCCACCCCCCAAGCCTAAAGACGATCAGTGACCGATAGCGCATAGTACCGTGAGGGAAAGGTGAAAAGAACCCCGGGAGGGGAGTGAAAGAGAACCTGAAACCCTGTGTTTACAAGCAGATGAAGGGCGTTAAAAGCCCGACATCGTACTTTTTGTAGAACGGACCGGCGAGTTACGTTATGCAGCGAGGTTAAGAACTTAAGGTTCGGAGCCGAAGCGAGAGCGAGTCTGAATAGGGCGATGAGTTGCATGACGTAGACCCGAAACCAGGCGACCTATCCATGGGCAGGTTGAAGTGAAGGTAAAGCTTCATGGAGGACCGAACCAGACGTCCGCTGAAAAGGGCGGGGATGACTTGTGGATAGCGGAGAAATTCCAATCGAGCTTGGATATAGCTGGTTCTCCTCGAAATAGCTTTAGGGCTAGCCTGAGATTAGTTTACCGGGGGTAGAGCACTGAATAGGCTAGGGGGTATCAAAGCTTACCGAACCTTATCAAACTCCGAATACCGGATAAATGATGTCTTGGAGTCAGACTGCGAGTTATAAGATCCGTGGTCAAAAGGGAAACAGCCCAGATCGACAGCTAAGGTCCCGAAGTGTGTGTTAAGTGGGAAAGGATGTGCAATTGCATAGACAACCAGGATGTTGGCTCAGAAGCAGCCACTCATTCAAAGAGTGCGTAATAGCTCACTGGTCGAGTGATTGTGCGCCGAAGATGTAACGGGGCTAAAACACACCACCGAAGCTTCGGGTTCGCGCGAAAGCGTGAGCGGTAGAGGAGCATAGTATGTTGGCAGAAGCGGTACCGTGAGGAGCCGTGGACGACATAGTAGAGAGAATGCCGGTATGAGTAACGAGATGCGTGCGAGAAACACGCACGTCGAAAGCCCAAGGTTTCCTGGGGAAGGTTCATCCGCCCAGGGTAAGTCGGGGCCTAAGCCGAGGACAAAGATCGTAGGCGATGGACAACTGGTGGAGATTCCAGTACCACCTTTATGAGCGAAGCACTGACACAGAAGGATAGCATGAGCCGGTTGATGGTAGAGCCGGTCCAAGCGGTTAGGTTATTCGGTAGTGAAGTACGCCGATGTTTACGGAGCCGTGATGGGGAGCGAAAAATAAGTAGCGAAGCATGTGAATCCACGCTGGCAAGAAAAGGTGCTAGTATATTGTAAGGGTGCCCGTACCGCAAACCGACGCAGGTGGGCGAGGAGAGAATCCTAAGACGAACGAGAGAACCCTTGTTAAGGAACTCGGCAAAATGACCCCGTAACTTCGGGAGAAGGGGTGCCTCGAAAGAGGCCGCAGAGAATAGGCCCAAGCGACTGTTTAGCAAAAACACAGGTTTGTGCGAAAGCGAGAGCTGACGTATACGAGCTGACGCCTGCCCGGTGCTGCGAAGCCCCAGTAAACGGCGGCCGTAACTATAACGGTCCTAAGGTAGCGAAATTCCTTGTCGGGTAAGTTCCGACCCGCACGAATGGCGTAACGACTTGGGCGCTGTCTCAACAAGGGACTCGGTGAAATTGAAGTATGGGTGAAGATGCCCATTACCCGCGACTGGACGGAAAGACCCCGTAGAGCTTTACTGTAGCTTATCATTGGGATTCGGTAACGGATGTACAGGATCAACCTTGGGATACCACTCTTTTGTTACTGGGTTTCTAACAATGTGCAGTAATCCTGGCAATGGACAGTGATAGGTGGGCAGTTTGACTGGGGCGGTCGCCTCCCAAAGAGTAACGGAGGCGCCCAAAGGTTCCCTCAGAATGGATGGAAATCATTCGAAGAGTGCAATGGCAGAAGGGAGCCTGACTGCGAGACACACGAGTCGGGCAGAGACGAAAGTCGGGCATAGTGATCAGGTGACATCGAGTGGAAGAGTCATCGCTCAACGGATAAAAGCTACCTCGGGGATAACAGGCTGATCTCCCCCAAGAGTCCACAAGGTCCCAAGGGTTTGGCTGTTCGCCAATTAAAGCGGCACGCGAGCTGGGTTCAGAACGTCGTGAGACAGTTCGGTCCCTATCCATCGTGGGCGCAGGAATTTTGACAGGAGCTGTCCCTAGTACGAGAGGACCGGGATGGACGCACCTCTGGTGAAACTGTTGTTCTGCCAAGGGCATAGCAGGGAAGCGAAGTGCGGAAGGGATAAACGCTGAAGGCATCTAAGCGTGAAGCCCACCTGGAGAATAGAATTGCCATCTCTAAAAGAGAGTAAGACCCCTCAGAGACGATGAGGTTGATAGGTCAACGCTGGAAGTGCAGTAATGTATGAAGGTTGTTGATACTAATCGGTCGAGGGCTTGATCTGAAGAAGCTGTGAGGGACGCGGAAGGGAAGGCGGAAGCCGGAGAAGAAGCGGAGGGAAAAGAGGAGAGACGAAGCGTCTGACCGTGTGGTCAAGACTTTCCTGTGCGGTTTTGAAGGTGCAAACCGGGAAGCGAGCGAAAGCAAAGCGAGCGAACCGGCACAACACAATATTTCCGGTGACAATAGCCTGAGGGATCCACCTGTTCCCATACCGAACACAGAAGTTAAGCCTCAGCACGCTGATGGTACTTGGCTGGCAACGGCCCGGGAGAGTAGGTCGTCGCCGGATTCAATAAGCCTTAGTAGCTCAATGGCAGAGCATTCGGCTGTTAACCGAAGGGTTGTAGGTTCGAGTCCT
>SFID01000162.1 GCA_004555425.1 Bacteroidales bacterium | reverse complement strand
CAAGCACCCGCGCATACAGCTGGTGTATGAAGACGACCACCTGCTGATAGTGAACAAGGGCTACGGCGTGCTGTCGATGGGCACCGACAGCGTGAAGGAGGGCACCGTCTACAGCGAGATGCGCAAGTATGTGAAAACTCACAATCCCAAGGCACAGGTGTTTATTGTTCACCGACTCGACCGCGACACCTCGGGGCTGATGCTGCTTGCCAAAAGCCGCATAGCCAAGGACAACTTGCAACATAACTGGAACAACATGGTGCTCAACCGCAAATATGTGGCAGTGCTCGAGGGTCTTGCCGAGAACTCGAAGTTTGAGGTCTACTCGGTCGACGACCCCGAAAAAGGTCAGCTGGCGGTGACTCGCTACAAGGTGCTGGCGCGCCGTCGCGGGCACACGCTCATGGAATTGGAACTCGACACCGGCCGTAAGAACCAGATTCGCGTGCACATGAGAGACCTCGGACACCCCATCGTGGGCGACCGCAAATACGGTGCCAGCCACAGCCCCATCGGTCGCTTGGCGCTGCACGCCCGCTCGCTGCGCTTTGTGCACCCCATCACTCGCAAGGTGATGGACTTTGAAACACCCATCCCAGCCCGCTTCACCGCGCTGGTGTGACAGCCAAAAACATGTTTTTCAACCTTTCTGCAAACAATTTTTTCACATGCCGGAATCGAAACAAATGTATGCCAATGTGATTGTGCCGCTTGCCCTGCAAGGCACATTCACCTACAGCGTGCCGCAGGCTATGCAATCGAGCCTACGCACCGGATGCCGTGTGCTTGTGCAGTTTGGCAGAAAGAAAACCTATACAGCCATCGTGGTGGCGCTGCACTTCACCAAGCCCGAAGGCTACGACGTGAAGGAGATTCTCGCCATGCTCGACGACAAGCCCATCATACGCCACCCGCAACTCGACCTCTGGCAATGGATTGCCGACTACTATCTGTGCACCATCGGCGAGGTGTATAAGGCGGCGGTGCCTTCGGGTCTGAAGGTGGAGAGCGAGACTTTCATCAGCATCAATCCCGAATACGAAGAAACCGAGGACGACCGTCTGAACGACCGCGAACGCGTGATTATGGACTTCGCCGCACAACGCGGACGCGTGCAGCTCGACGAAATCAGCCGCTCAACCGGATTCAAGAACGTAGTGTCGATTGTGAGCCGCATGCTCGAGCGCGAAGCCATTCACATTGCCGAGCGAGTGGTGGATAACTATCGACCTAAAACCGAAACCTGTGTGACTCTCGCCATCGAACACGGCGACGAGGCTGCGCTGCACACGCTGTTCGACAAGGTGGCACGCGCCAAGAAACAGGAAACATTGCTGCTGGCGTTTCTCGACCTGTCGCACTGGCTGCAACGCCCGCAGCCTGCCGAGGTGACCAAAGACGCGCTGCTCAAGCGCGCTGGCGTGACTCAGCCGGTGCTGCGTGCCGCCATCGATAAGGGCGTGTTCGCCCTCTACAAGAAGCCCGTCAACCGATTTGACATGGTGGGCAAATGCCATGCCGACGCGCCGGTGCTCACTGACGAACAACAGCGCGCCTACACCGAGATTCACCAGTCGTTCACTTCGCACAACATCACCTTGCTGCACGGCGTAACTTCCAGCGGCAAGACCTCGATATACATCCATCTCATTCAAGATGCTCTCGCCAAAGGCAAACAGGCATTGTATCTTGTGCCCGAAATAGCCCTTACCACGCAGCTCACGCAGCGACTGCAAAAGGTGCTGGGCGAGCAACTGCTCATCTATCACAGCCGCTTCAGCGACAACGAGCGCGTTGACATCTGGCGGCGACTGCTCGACAGCAACGAGCCTATGGTGGTGATTGGTGTGCGCTCGGCGGTGTTCCTACCGTTCTCCAACCTCGGACTGGTGATTGTCGACGAGGAACACGACAGCAGCTATAAGCAGCAAGACCCCGCGCCCCGCTACAACGGCCGCGACATAGCCACCGTGCTGGCTTCGATGCACGGCGCAAAGACGCTGTTCGGCTCGGCTACGCCTGCCATCGACACCTACTACAAGGCGCTGAACGGTCGCTTCGGGCTGGTGAAGCTGCTCACACGATATGAGGGCATCGAACTGCCGCGGGTGCACGTAATCGACACGAAACTGGCTCGAAAGAAACACGAAATGAACGGCTTGTTCTCGCAAGAACTGGTGAGCAAATGCCGCCAGGCTCTCGACCGCGGCGAACAGCTCATCTTGTTTCAAAACCGCCGCGGCTATTCACCCATGGTGCGCTGCCGCGAATGTGCCTGGACACCCAAGTGCACCAACTGCGACGTCACACTCACCTATCACAAACGCCTGTCGGCTCTCACTTGCCACTATTGCGGCTACACGCTCACCCTGCCATCGATTTGCCCTGTGTGCGAACAGCCTGCCATCGAGGTGGTGGGCTACGGCACCGAGCGCATCGAGGACGACATCGAAAAGGTGTTCCCCGAAGGCAAAATTGCCCGAATGGACCTCGACACCACCCGCAGTAAGACCAGCTACGAACGCATAATCAACGAGTTTTCCGAACACAAGTCGAACATTCTTGTGGGCACGCAGATGGTGACCAAGGGCCTCGACTTCGACGGCGTG
>SFID01000096.1 GCA_004555425.1 Bacteroidales bacterium | reverse complement strand
GACTTCTTCTAATTCTTTTGAGAACATAATACTAATATTTTGCTAATTAAATATCCTTAATACCTTTCATCTTATAAAAGACTGCAAGGTATATCATCAACATAATGCCATTGACTATGATGTAGTATGGCATCTTTACTCCAAATCCAGCATAACTGAAATGACTGATTGCAAAGACTATGAAGAATAGGGCAGAAAACATACGGATGTTTGTCCCCAATCTACCAGACTCATACTGTATTCCTATTATAGGAATGAGAGTTGTAGCGAAACAAATACCGCTACTGATGCCACATATCACGTCATTTTCTTCACCATTTGCAACATTGAAGGCAAGATAACCAAGGAGAGCCGCCAGCATGATGCTGATGAATGTAAGAAAGAGATTTGCTTTCATAGTTCTGGAATAGGTGGCGGTGCAACTGCAATCACTTTCAATATGGACGGTATCTGCTCGATAGGTTTCCACGCAAGCATGCCTGGCATCCATGCCAAGGTGTCCTTTGTTACTTGTTTGGTTGTAACCAACTGGGTAAATTCACTTTCAGAAATCGGACCCACTTGCCGACCGTTAATGGCTACATAAAATGTTACAGGCTGTGCTGCTGGCATGGATTGGATGGAACCAGGGACATACATTTGCCTCATGGTTTGGTTCATCATGCCTACCATTTGCTGTGCCATTGCCATGCCCATACCGAATTCAACGAGTCGGTCAATGGAGTAGAAACTTTCGTCATTCATAATTGTATGTTTTTAAGGCATTGGAGGTGTTGGCATTCCGCCAGGAACAGGAGGAGGTGCTGGTGCGGCGAAAAGAGATGCGAGTTCCTGCACATTTCCTGCTAGTTCCCATTGAGCCATACCTTGCTTCCATACATAAGTTTGAGGAGTAAACTGTCCCATCTGAACCATCTGCTGAAGTTGCTGCATATTGTGTGGACCTGTCTGCTGACCATTCACTGCAATCATATACTGAACAGTAGGCATCGGAGGTGGGGTATTCATGGCATTCTGCATCTGCTGACCCATATTGTTCATCATGCCTGCCATCTGACCGCCCATGGCACCGCCCATCATCATTCCAGTCATCATTCCGGCAGGGTTCATACCACCGCCGTTTCCCATGGCTCCCATCTGACCAAGATTTGAGGCGGCAGTTTGGAGAACATTTGTTTGCTGGTTGAGAGCATGTGCACCGAGGAAGTTTGTTTCGGTTTGGAGTTTTTGGGCTCGCTGAGCTTCCTCACGTTGAATACGCATAGTCTCTTCAAGGTTTGCAGCATTCATTGCCTGCATATCCTGCATATTCTTAATGTTGAGTTCGGCCTGAGCCTGCATCGTCTTGGCTGTAAGACCACCTGTGAGGCCTTTGACCTCTTGATATGCTTCAGAATCCTTATCAATATCTATGGAACTAATGTCTATATGTTTCATCTTGACACCAAATTCATCAAGACGATCTCTAAGTTTTCCTTCGAGGACTTCATTTATCTCGTCTATTTTACGTTCCATTTGGACAACAGGCATACCAAGGTCAGAAGGCACGTTTGATACTATACTCTTAATCTTGCGAACCATAGTGTCCTTTATCTGTTTTTTGAATGCTTCGAGGTCAAAGTCTATAAGACGATTAAGTTTGATGAAGTTCTTGTAATCCTCCAGAGCAAAGGTAAGAGCACCACGTACAGCTACAGGCACAGGAAAGTCTGGCAGACGAGGGTCTGTGACATCAAAATACGGAATTGCAAACTTTACTTGATTATTTCCCTGGAGATTGATAAAATAGATTTCAGCTTGAAATGGACTCTCTCCACCAAATGCTAAACCAACAATACTAGAGAGAATAGGGAAATTCGCTGTTTTAATAGTATCGTCATACGGACCAACAATAAAGTCCTGTAGTGTGCCATCTTTCTGCTTATAAACAAAGACAGCTACTTCTCCGTCTTTTACCCGAAGGCTACTACCATATCGAATGGAATTTTCTCTACTCGTGGAATTCGCATCTTGACCTTCTGGACGCCATTTCCACACTAAATACTCAGGCTCATCACAGCGGATGACATTCATCAATCCACCACTTTTTCCTTTTGCTGTGCCTAAACCGAATAAGCCCATAGTTTCTATTAAGTAATGTGTAAAAAATAACCTGCTTCATTTTGGAGGCCCATCTATGAGGCCATTTGCAGACATGACATACCGTAGAGAACGGTTGAAAAATCGCCTCGACACGAGCCTCCGAAAAAGCGATAAAAACTTGATTTAAATTGCGGGAAGTTGGCTCATTGTCTTTCCTCCAGAGGTTTTGCCGCCTCGTCCGACAGGAACTGGCGGAGGGCGCGGCCGTCTTCGGTGCGGAGACTGTCCATGCTCTCCCTGGAAATTCTGCGACCGCCGGTCATATAGTATGATGCCATCAGCACTATGCGCGCACCCTTATATTCCACATGGCACTGTTCTTCCCCAGTCTGCATGCTTGTCAGCACCCTGCCCGTGCATGGAGTGGCATAGCGCATCCCGGTGTGGAAATGCAGGACATTGCCTTCCCTGCCGGTCAGTTTGAACATCCCCGAGCACGCAATATTCTTTGGAAGATTCGTGTGTGCCAGATTTGGTGGCAGTTCGCCGAGGTAGATACGATTTTCACCTGCCACAAATACCTTGTCTGAATGCTTGAATGGATCCTTCATTTTTACCGTTGTTTTATATGAACTGATATAATATAGAAACAAAAGGAAAAAATTTCAAAAAATGGGGCAACTTTTTTTTTATATTACTTTTTCGCTGTAATTTATAGAACCTACCTTCATTCAATTAGGTATGAGAACGCACACCGAAAATTCACAGAGCCACACGCCCACAAGCAACGTGCGGTACATTGCCTTGCAATGACGACCTTCACGTTACCCTGAAATGAAAAAAATGCAGGGTAGAAAATAAATATCTTTTAACTTTTCAACTTCCTATATCGTCAATTCGCGCACCAACTTGGCCCGAAAAATTTCCGCTAAAGCCAGTAGAAATTTTTCTTCGGCATATAAATTTTTCTAGATGCTTTGTAAAACAATGGTTTTTTGGCCCATTTTCCGCAAAAAAAGAGGAGAAAACCCTTTGTCTATGGGCTCTCTCCTCTTCGCTAGTACAAAGATAATACATTTTCCTTCGAAATCCAAATCGCTTTAACATATCGCAACAGTCTTCGAAATGTTAAAAGACGAGTTTTGCACACGCGAGGGTTCGCGATGTGTTATATTACGAGGCCGAGCTTCGGTCGCTGCGCTCCCTTAGTTTCAACGGCAGCTTTGCGGCCTCCTGGTTTCATTCGGGGACGGCGTCCCCTGGTTTCATCGCAGCCTTTGGCTGCTAGTTGGATAGTTTTGGCGTAAATAGAAAGTACCGCACCTTGGCCAGGTGCGGTACTTTCGAGTTGCACCCTTGCTCGCGCTTGGATGCTATGGGGACAACGGCTTGTCGTTTATTGGCGGATGTCCATTTCTTCTACGGCATAGGTGCTGCCGCCGAAGGTGTCGATGATGAAGAGGACGTAGCGCATATCTACGTTGATGCAGCGCTGGAGGGCAGGGTTGAACTTGAGGTCGCTGGAGAGCGATTCGATGTTGCCGTCGAAGGCCAGGCCGATGAGTTCGCCCTTGGCGTTGAGCACGCCCGAGCCGCTGTTGCCGCCCGTGATGTCGTTGTCGGAGAGGAAGCAGGTGGGCAGTTGGCCGTCCTCGCGGGCGTAGCGGCCGAAGTTGCCTTTGAGGTAGAACTCGCGCAGGCGCTCGTTGACGAAATAGTCCGTTTCCGTGTCGCTTTCCTTCTCAAACATACCGCCCAGCACCGTGCGCCAGTCGTAGAGCACACCGTCGCGCGGCTTCATGTCGCACACTTTGCCGTAGGTCATGCGCAGGGTGAAGTTGGCGTCGGGCGCCTTGGCCCAGTCGTACATCTCGCAGAGGCCGCGCACGTAGATTTTCTGCAACTCGGCCTGCTCGCGCTTGAAGGGTGCCAGGTGGTTCATGTAGTTGGCCGATGCGTACGTGCTGTAGTCCTGCCAGTGTTTGGTCATGGGGTCGTTCTCCAGAAGGTCGGCGGCGTTGGGGGCTGCGAGGGCGGCTTCGAGGCGCTCGCGTGCGGTGAAGACGGAGTTGTCGTACATATTGTCGTAGTACGCCTGGCACTCGGCGAGGGTGGTGACGAACGCGGGCATGGGGCCTTCCTTCTTGTATTTGAAGAGGAGGGGCAGGAGGAGCTGCATGCGCTGGCGGTCGATGCGGATGTCGAGATGGCCCGCGCTTTGGTCGTAGGCAGCGAGGAGTTGCTCCTTGGCTTCGCTGATTTTCGAGGCTTTACCGCTGCGCAGGGCTTCGACCATGGCATCGATGTGGTCTAGAGGGACGTAGAGCGACTGCTGGTCGATGGTGTTGTAGAGGAGGCTGGCGTTGAAGAGGAGGTCGCCCGAAGTTTGGCAAAGGGTGTCGATGCGCTCGATGATGTTCTGGTATTCGGGCTGTCCGCTCTGGGCAGCAAACTGGCGGAAGGCAGCTTCCTCCTGACGCTTCTCGCCCACGAGGTCAATCTTGCGCACGGCCTCGTTCATGCCGCCGTAGTTCTTGACCACGTTGCCGAGGCTCATGTAGTCGTCCTGGAGTTGCAGGCGGATGGAGTCGTTGGCGTCCATCTGCTGCTTGAGAAACTCAAGGTGCGGATTGCCCACGAGGACGAAGGGCAGGTTTTGCTTCTCCGTGCGCATGGTGACCTCGGAGACCGTCAGGTAGCGGCGCGTGCTGCCTGGGAAGCCCATCACCATCGTATAGTCGCCCTTGTCGAAGCCGCCGAGGCGGATGGGGAGGAACTGCTTGACGTGGAGGGGCTGGTTGCTTTTGTTGTAGTCGGCCGGCTGTCCGTTTTTGTCGGCATAGATGCGGAAGAGGGCGAAGTCGGCGTTGTGGCGCGGCCACATCCAGTTGTCCGTATTACCACCGAACTGGGCAATATTGAGCGGGGCGTTGACCACGAGGCGTACGTCCGTGTACTGCTGTTCGAGGAAGAGGAAATACTTGTTTGCACCAAAGAAGGGGACGATGCGTGCCGTCATGCCCTTCATCTTCTTGAACTCGCTCTTCTTCAGCATTGCTTCGGCCAGGGGTTCAAGGAAGGACTGGCTCATGGCGGTGTAGGCATCGGCATTTGCCTTTGCGGCAGCGGCTTCCACCTCGGCCGTGACGTCGGTGATGCGGCGCACGAAGGTGAAGGCGAGGTTGGGCGTGGGCAGTTCCTCTTGGCGGCTCTTGGCGAAGTAGCCGTCTTGCAGGTAGTTGTGGTCCATGGTGCTCATGGCGTGTACGTAGCTGAAACCGCAGTGGTTGTTGGTCAGCACGAGGCCATCGGCACTGACAAGTTCGCCCGTACATCCATTGCCAAAGATGCCGATACATTCGCGCAGCGAAGTGCCTTCTTCGTTGTACAGGGCCGAGGCGGGCAACTGGAGGCCAGCCTTGCGGAGCGAATCAGCCAAATGCTGCTGCTCCATCAACTTGAGCAGCCACATACCTTCGTCGGCGCGGGCTGCGGTGAAGCCCAGCAGGAGAGCCAGGCAGAGGGAAAAGATTTTTTGCATATTGGTTGTGTATTTTTTTGGTGAGTCTGAATGGAGAGCGGAGGGAGGAGCGTGCGCTCGCAAGTATTCCTTCCGCCAAAACGATTTCCGCCTGCAAAGGTAGTAACTATTTCTGGGGTGGGTCTGATGCTGTCGGATGTTTTCCGCTTCTTTCACAAGGAGAATCGTAGGAGATTCGCAAGAGAATGGCAGCAGAATCGCAAGAGAAGTAACTACTCAGGTCGTTTTTTGCCCGAAAAACCAGTTTGGCTAGGAACTATTGTGGGTGGAATGATGCCGTCTGTGCGCCCCTAGCTAGCAAAAATCCACCTGAGTAGTTACCAAGAGAATCGCAGGCATTTTCTGCGAATAGGCAACAGATTGTGCTTCACAGATTCAGAGGCTTCGTAGTGCTTTGCCTGCGAATCCGCCAAATCCATTTTACATTTTTTGAATATATTAAACAGAAAATGCCATCTTGTGACGGTGGCTGGGGAGGGCTTGGCGGAAAAATCCCTACCTTTGTATGCGGGTTGGAGGTTGCTTTTGATGATGCGCCTCCGATGCGTGGCGGGGAATGACAGGCTCCCGCCTTCGTCCGCTCATTATACCCGCCCTTCGTCCGCTCATAAATTTATATCTATATATGAAGAATTTTCAATTTACTCCGCGTTTGGTGAGTGAACTTCGCCATTACAGCAAGGAGAAGTTTGCTGCCGATGCCATGGCTGGCCTGATTGTCGGCATTGTGGCCTTGCCGTTGGCCATTGCTTTCGGTATCGCGTCGGGCGTTACCCCCGAGAAAGGTATCATCACGGCCATCGTGGCTGGCTTTCTGATTTCGCTTCTCGGCGGAACGAAGGTGCAAATTGGTGGTCCCACGGGCGCGTTCATTGTGATTATCTACGGCATCGTGACCAACCCGAGTTATGGTTTGCAGGGCTTGCTCATTGCCACGATGATGGCAGGCGTTATCCTGATAGGCTTAGGCGTGTTCAAGTTGGGCGCAGTCATCAAGTTTATTCCCTATCCCATTATCATTGGTTTCACGGCAGGTATCGCCGTGACCATCTTCACTACGCAGATGGGCGATGTGCTGGGCCTCACGCAGCAGGCTGTGGACAAGGCTGGCAATATTGTGGAGATTCCCCTCAAGACGCCCGGCGACTTCATCGGCAAGTGGGTGGCCTATGCGCAGAATATCGGCACCTTCCGCCTGTGGAATTTCATCGTGGCCGTAGGTTCGCTGCTCGTCATCATCTTCTCGCCCGCCGTGTTCCGCCGTGTGCCTGTGCTCAATAAGATTCCAGGCTCGCTCTACGGCATTCTGCTTGGCACGGCTGCTGTCCTCGTGCTCAACCAAATGGGCATCACGGGCGTAGATACCATTGGCGACCGCTTTGACATTCAGTCCAAATTGCCCGATATGGTCATCCCGTCGTTCACCTTCGAAACTGTGCGCAACCTGATGCCCGTAGCCTTCACCATTGCCATTCTGGGTGCTATCGAGAGCCTGCTTTCTGCAGCCGTGGCCGATGGTGTGATTGGCGACCGCCACGACAGCAACACCGAACTCGTGGCCCAGGGCGTGGCCAACCTCGTCACGCCGCTCTTTGGCGGTATTCCTGCCACGGGTGCCATTGCCCGCACTATGACGAATATCAACAATGGCGGCCGCACACCTGTGGCGGGTATCATCCATGCCGTGGTGCTGCTGCTCATCTTGTTGGTGCTGATGCCCTTGGCCAAGTACATCCCCATGGCTTCGTTGGCGGCTGTGCTCGTGATGGTCAGCTACAATATGAGTGGCTGGCGCACGTTCCGCGGACTTCTCAAGAATCCCAAGAGCGACGTGACCGTGCTGCTCGTCACCTTCTTCCTGACCGTTATCTTCGACCTGACGATTGCCATAGAGATTGGCCTTGTTATAGCTGCCGCTTTGTTCATCAAGCGTGTGATGGAAACCACGGAAATCTCCGTTATCCAGCACGAGATTGACCCCAGCACGGAGGCCGATATGAACGTGAACGAAGAACACCTCCTTATTCCCGAGGGCTGTGCGGTATATGAAATCAACGGCCCTTACTTCTTTGGCATCGCCAACAAGTTTGATGAACTCCAGTCGCATCTTGAATCGGGCCACAAGCCCAAGGTGCGCATCATCCGTATGCGCCGCGTGCCCTTCATTGACAGCACGGGCATCCACAACCTAGCCAACCTCATTGACATGAACCACAAGGATGGCATCCACGTCATCCTGTCGGGCGTCACGCCCAAGGTGCATAGCCAGTTGGAAAAGGCGCATTTCTACGACAAACTGAATCCCGACCACATCTGTCCGCACATTGACGTAGCCCTTGAGCGCGCCAACGAGTTCTTAGGACTGAAGTAGTCCTTCTCCTTGAAAACAAATGTACCGCACGTTGCTCGCAGCGTGCGGTACATTTGTTTCAATAAGCAGGATTTTTTTGTCTAGCGCAGCAGCTTGAAGCAGCGGCCATCGGCGAGGCGAACCACGTAGAGGCTGGTGCTCGTGGCAGCGGGCGCGAGGGTTAGTTTGCCCTTGCATTCGCCTGTGGCAAGTTGGCGGCCGCTGGCATCGTAGATGCTTACCTTGCCTTCGTACTGCTCTATCTGGATGCTTTCGCCCTGCATCCGAACTTGCGGAGTCTGGCTGGCTGTCAGGGAGCGCACGGCCGTTTCGCCGCTGCTCGCTGTGCCTTTCACGCAGACGGCATCCAGTTCCATGGTGTTGCCAAACTTGCCCACGAATCGGAAGGCCACTTGAATTTCTTTGCCAGACAGAGAGGCGAGCGGCAATTCTAGGCGATGGTAGGTGCTTGAGCTATAGTTGTCGAACAGTTCCTTGAATTCGCTCTCCTGCCATTCGTTGTACAGGTCGTGCAGTTCGGTCCATTCTCCGCCCACTTCGCGCGCCATCACCTTGAGCGTGGTCGAGGGTTTCTTTGTCTTGAAGGTCCAGTCGCTCCAGTTGATATTCTCGTTGTTGAGGTCGAAGAGATAGAGTGGCGAATAGCCTAGTAGGAACGAAAGGGTGTCGGTTTCAGCGGCGCGAAAGGCGGGCGAGACAAGCCATTCGTCTTGCGCGAGGTCCACCTTCTTGTTGTTTTCATCGTAACCGTAGGCATAATAGACGATGGCGAAGGCCTTGCCATCGGGCGTATCGGGGATGGAGGTGTTGGGCCGTCGGCTTTCAACGTGCCAGGTGAAGATGCCGTCCTCCATCTGGGCTCGTTCTTCGTTGGTGTTTATTTCCGTCCAGCCTTCGGGTAGCCAGTCGGTGGTGGTGCCGTCCCAGCTCTCGAAATTCTCATTGAGTTTCTGCTGGGCCTGACTATGGCAGAGGCCAAGGGAAAGAGCGGTGGCGAAGAGGAGGGTGCGTAGTGTGCTTGCAGTATTTTTCATGTTGTTGATGGTTGGCGGAGTCAAGGGGTTAGAGGAAAACGAACAGTTGGCAGAGCGAGGCTTCATCGCTCCAGCTCCAGAATTTGTCGTTCATCTTTTCCTTGAAGGCTTTCTTCATTTCGGGGCGTACGAACTTCTTGAATTTGCTCTCGTTGGCGGGGATGATTTGTCCGCGGATGTTGAAATAGTATTTATGCTGAAGGGGGAATCCCAAGTCTTCTTCGCGGCGCTGGCTGTCGCTGTCGATTTCGAGAAACATACCACCGATTTCGTTCATGTCGAGATAGGGCAGGTCTTCGCCGCCGCCATGTTCGGCTGCATATTTGTCCATGTCGATGGTTGTCACGCAGATGAGCTGGTTGTAGCCTTGTTGCATAATGAGCAGGCCCAGCTGCGTGTCGTTCACCTTTACATATCGGTCGTTGCCAAACACAACGCTGGTGACGGGCTGGAGGTTGGCCTCCAGAATTTTGTTGTCTTGAATGAACACGAGGCTGGCGTTCTTCAGGAAGATATTTGCTTTGGCCTTGACAAAGCGGCCGAAGGATTGCATCACTTTGGCATCTTGAAACTCAGCATACGCGGTGGGCGTTGTCGAACGTTGGCGTTCCTGTGCCTGTTGGCCCATACTGGTTTGCACCAGCGAGAGAAACAAGAAGAGAATAAGGGTGAAACGTTTCATATAATATATATATAGGTATAGTAGCGATACAAATTAGGAAGCGAAGCAACCGTTGAAACCAGTCAGCCCCGACTATCGAGCCAGCAGCCAAAGGCTGCGTTGAAACTAGGAAGCCGCAGGCTTCCGACTGAAACTAGGGAGCGAAGCGACCGTTGAAACCTGAAACTAGGGAGCCGAAGGCGACCATCAGAGCACCACGCTCTTGATGGCGGGAATGGCTTGCGCCAGTTGGTCGATGGCTTCCTGGCGTGTGATGTCCGTGTGGAGGACAATGATGATTGTGTCCTGTCCTGCCACAGTGCCAAGTATGCCGTCGAGATGCTGGCGGTCAATGTCGCCAGCCAGCACTGCGGCATACCCTGGGCGGGTGCGCATCACGGCGATATTGCCCGAGAAGTCGAGCGAGAGGAAGCCCGTGTGGCGCAGAAATTCGGGGGCAGTGATGGCCGTGACGGCTCGCCGATAGCGCGGGTCCTGCGGGAGGAGGTAGCAATTACCCTTCTCGCCGCCCGCCTTGACGGCATGGAGCGCGCTGAGGTCGCGCGAGAGGGTGCTCTGCGTGATGTGGTGCCCCATCTTGGCTAGTTCGAGGATGAGGTGCTCCTGTGTGTTGGCTTCCTGTCGGCTGAGAATCAGGCGGAGGGCTTCAAGTCGTTCGTTGCGTTTTGCCATGTCGGTGGATGTGCTGGCCCGTTGGGTGCATGGGGCTGTACTGCAAAGGTATGGATTTATTTCCGTAGGCAGGGAGGTTCGTTCGTGAAAAATGCAAAACGGTGTTTGCCGTGGCGCAGAAAAAAGACAATGTACCGCACCTTGCTTGAAGGCGTGTGGCTCAGCGATATTGGGCGTATGGCCGAGGTGAGAAATGTACCGCACCTTGCTTGCAAGGTGTGAGTACGACGTTCTATACATCCTTTATAATTAGGAATTGCCCTGTCCTTCTATACTCACACCTTGCAAGCAAGGTGCGGTACATTTCTTTCCAGCGCAATTTGCTATTAAAAATCCACCTGAGTAGTGACGAAAAAAGGGCATGCCCGCGACGGACACGCCCTAATATATATGGGATGAAAAAACTCAATTAGAGTTTGGGACCAGCGGCTACGAGAGCCTTACCTGCTTCGTTGCCAGTGAACTTCGTGAAGTTCTTGATGAAGCGAGCAGCGAGGTCCTTGGCCTTCTCTTCCCATTCGCAGGAGCACTTGTAGGTGTCGCGGGGGTCGAGGATGTTGGGATCTACGCCGGGGAGTTCCGTAGGAACAACGAAGTCGAAGTAGGGAATCACCTTCGTAGGAGCCTTGTCGATGGAACCGTCGAGGATAGCGTCGATGATACCGCGGGTGTCGCGGATAGAGATACGCTTGCCAGTGCCGTTCCAACCCGTGTTCACGAGGTAAGCCTTAGCACCAACCTTCTCCATCTTCTTCACGAGTTCCTCGCCGTACTTCACGGGGTGGAGGCTCAAGAAGGCTGCGCCGAAGCAAGCGGAGAACGTAGGAGTGGGCTCAGTGATGCCGCGCTCCGTACCTGCCAACTTGGCGGTGAAGCCAGAGAGGAAGTAGTACTGAGTCTGCTCGGGGTTGAGGATAGATACGGGAGGCAGCACGCCGAAGGCATCAGCGGAAAGGAAGATAACCTGGTGAGCGTGGGGACCCTTGGAGATAGGAGCAACGCGGTTTTCGATGTGCTCGATGGGGTAGGAAACGCGGGTATTCTCGGTCACGCTCTTGTCGGCGAAGTCAATCTTGCCGTTAGCGTCAACAGTCACGTTCTCGAGGAGGGCGTTGCGGCGGATAGCGTTGTAGATATCGGGCTCGCTTTCCTTGTCGAGGTTGATAACCTTAGCGTAGCAACCACCTTCGTAGTTGAATACGCCCTCGTCGTCCCATCCGTGCTCGTCGTCACCAATGAGCAGACGCTTGGGGTCGGTGGAGAGAGTGGTCTTACCCGTGCCGGAGAGGCCGAAGAAGATAGCAGAGTCAGTGCCTTCCTTGTTGGTGTTGGCAGAGCAGTGCATGGAGGCGATACCGCGCAGGGGGTTGTAGTAGTTCATGATGGAGAACATACCCTTCTTCATTTCGCCGCCGTACCAAGTGTTGATGATAACCTGCTCCTTGCTGGTGAGGTTGAACACAACAGCAGTCTCAGAGTTGAGGCCGAGTTCCTTGTAGTTTTCCACCTTAGCCTTCGAAGCGTTGTAAACCACGAAGTCGGGCTCACCGAAGTTGGCGAGTTCTTCAGCCGTGGGGCGGATGAACATATTGGTCACGAAGTGAGCCTGCCAAGCCACTTCCATAATGAAGCGCACCTTGAGGCGAGTAGCAGCGTTGGCACCGCAGAAGGCGTCAACGACGAAGAGCTTCTTGTTGCAGAGTTCAGCGGTGGCGATCTTCTTGAGTTCAGCCCAAGTAGCCTCGCTGACGGGCTTGTTGTCGTTCTTGTATTCCTCGGAAGTCCACCATACAGTGTCCTTGCTGGTTTTGTCCATCACGAAGAACTTGTCCTTGGGCGAACGGCCGGTGTAGATACCAGTCATTACGTTCACCGTGTTGAGTTCAGTGTTCTGACCTACCTCAAAGCCTTTGAGGCCGGGCTTGGTTTCCTCTTCGAAGAGCACTTCGTAGGAGGGGTTGTGTAGGACTTCAGTCACGCCGGTAATACCGTACTTGCTTAAATCTAATGTTGCCATAAGAGTTATTGGGGTTAAATGTTTATTGTGAACTAATTCTATGTCGTTTCACCCAGTGCTCCGCGGCTTGGGGAGTAGGCCGGGCAGGGGCCGCGTCCTGTGGCCAAATGGTTGGCACCTAGTGATTGACGGAAGCAAAATTACGAAAAAGATTTATGCCCAAAAAGTTTCCGCAAAAAATCTTCCATTTTCCCCGAAATTCTTAACGCATTTTGTGAAAAATGGAACTCCAACTTTTCATTTTGTTCACCAGGCTTGGCAAACGCGGCAACCATTCCTGGTCGGTTCTATAATTTAAGGTAGGTTCTATAAATTAGTTTCAATAAAAAACCTGCCTTCCATTGAAACTAATTTATAGAACCTACCTTAAATCTATCTCTCTACAATCAAACTATCAGCCAAGGCTGCGATGCAACCAGAAAGCCTTAGGCCTCCGCTGAAACCTAAAACTAGCTAGCAGAGCGGTCGCTGAAACGAAGGTTACAAAGCGACCGGCCTCGGCCTCGTAATATAACACATCGCGAACCCTCGCGTGTGCAAAACTCGTCTTTTAACATTTCGCGGTTTGTTGCGAAATGTTAACGCGATTTGCATTTCGCAGAAAAATACATTATCTTTGTACTAGCGAAGAGGAAAGAGCCCTAAACACGGGGTTCTTTCCTCTTTTTGTTCGCCCAGCATGGGCATACTCTAACGGGTGCAAGTCCCTAAGCCGCCCTGATAACGGGAAGGCTACAGCCAAAGACAAGGGTGTCCGTGGCGA
>SFID01000095.1 GCA_004555425.1 Bacteroidales bacterium | reverse complement strand
GTTTGGGGATGCTTCATTTGCAATCAGCAACCTAAGGCTGTGACCCTGAAACAGATATTTCCAGTGCTTTCAACGTTGAATCTACTTTTTCTAAGCCTAAAACAACTGTTTCATGCGCTTGAAACAACTGTTTCATACGCTTGAAACACTGGGGGTGTCAGATTTTGCAACGGAAAATCCCCGTAAATAAATGGGGAGTCGGCACTTTCTCACGCCTCTCTAAAATCCAGACTCTCCGCCACAACTGAGACAGGCCTAGGGAGAGGCGACAATGAGCACCCAAGCACTTGCAGTATGGGCCAGTTTCGTAGGATGGTTAACGATATGCGTGGACATAAAAAAAGCCAGCAATAATTGAATAGCGTATGCTACTGCAATTATTAGCTGGCTGGTGTATTTTCGTTTTGAGGTTTCTTTGGAAAAGCAAGCAAGTACGCTTCTTTTACCGCTTAGAAAACTCGCGGAAGGTTTGGCGGTTGAAATCGCTTTCGGCCTTGAGCACTTTCAATACTTTAGAGGCAGAGAGGACTTTGCGCCACTTCTTGATATTGGCATTTTTGAGTTTGGCTTCGCTCAGACTGAGTTCTTGGATCTCAGCCAATAGCTTTTCGCTCTCTTTTTCGCTGAGGCCTGCTCGCTGCGAAGCATGAATTTTCTTACGGATGGCTTGATGAATCTTTCGCTCCTGCTCACGGGTTTCTTTGAAAATGGGGAAAAATCGTGCGGCCTCGTCTTGGGTCAAACCAGCCTCCTTGGTGATGTAAGCCTGTAGCCTTTGGAAATGTTTGTTTGGGTCAAACTTGCCTTTTCCACGATGGTCTCGGGGATGGTTGGGCTGCTGAGAAGTTTCAAGGTTCTTGGCCTGACATTCGATATTTGGCAGCTGGAAGGTGAAAAGGAGCAACGCAGCCAGCAGGTATCTAGTAATTGGTGTCTTCAATATAGTCATAGAGTTTGTCTTCGTTCATCATTAAATAATCGTACATTTCGTCGGCAACATCAGGTGTGGCGGTGCCTGCCTGCGCCGTGATATGAGAGGTGATCGGCTGCTCAGTGCTTTGCGTGAGGCGATTAGTTTCGGCGGAAATAAACCATCCAAATCCGAGACAGGCTGCCGCTATACCTACTACTGCACTATTTCTTATCAGCAAATAACGCGAATGGAGGCTTAGCTTCTGGGCCTTCCGATTGCACGGCTTCTCCTTTTCCTCTATTTGCTGGCTGACCTTGAGCGCTAGATCCCTGAAATAATCTGGAGGCGTCGTGTAGGGCGCGGGGTGTTTGGGGATATTTTTAAGACAGTCTTTCATAATCGTTAGTGGATTGTTATTATATTGACTCGGCAGTTTGGATTTAGTTTAATTCGTGTCTCAAATATTTTTAGGTAGGTTCTGTAAATTAGCTTGCGATGTATTTGCGGCTATCGTGCCGTAGGTTTTTGTTTTTCATGAGGGAGCGTAGCGGGCTACGTGACTGAATGGAAACGAAAAGATACGGTGCGAGAGACGTAAAAACATCCAAGTAGAATAGACACCCTACCTTCCTTTGAAACTAATTTATAGAACCTACCTTTAGGTAGGTCGGCTTTGGTATTCGTGCGGCGGCTATTCCTCAAAATATTGTTCAATCTTCTTGACGGCAAGGTGGTACGATGCTTTCAGTGCCCCAACTGTGACACCTAGGAGTTGGCTGATTTCTTCGTACTTTCGCTCTTCGAAATATTTCAATCGGAAAACCAGTTGCTGACGTGCTGGCAAGGTGAGGATAGCTGCTTCAAGGCGCAACTGAAGTTCGTCTCCATCAAAATAGGGGTCGGCCTCAATTCGCTTGACCTCGTCTTCGAACTCTACGTCAGGGAGGTCGGAATTTTTCATGGTGCGCGTCACAAAACTGATGCTCTCATTCACGGCTATGCGATAGAGCCATGTATAGACGTTGGCATCGCCGCGAAAGGAATCAAGGGCCCGCCAAGCTCGCAGGTAGGTATTCTGTAATACGTCATCGGCATCGTCATGCCAAGTGACGATGTGGCGGATGGCGGTGTACAGACGTGGGCTGTACATACGTACCATCTGCTCGAAGGCTTCGCTACGCGTGTCGGGCGCAGCGAGAGCTGCGGGAAGTGCTGATTCTTTGAACACGATATTAGTCAGGGCATGAATCTGCCAACGGAATTGCGAGTTGTGTCAATGCAGGAAACGAAAAAAAGAGGATAAGCCGACACGCTAGCAGTCAGTTTATCCTCTTTTCTTATAGTTTGTCAAATGAAGAATACATGAAGGCGTTATACAACGGTAATCTTGCGGGCAATATTACCAACCTTCACAATGTAGCAGCCACGATTCAGTTTCACCGTCTTATCGGAAGTGTCAATGCGATACGTGGCAATGCGAGAGCCTGTGACACTGAAGACTTCCAAGGTTTTGCCTGCTGCATGCTTAATATTCAAATCGCGACCTTGCAGCGTGATGATTATCTCCTCCTCGTTGTTATTGAAGCATTCAATCTGCGCATCGCCTTCTATGGGAACGGGGCACTCGCTCGCAGCGCTCATGGTGAAGGGAAGAGAGAGGAGAAATATGTAAAGTATTGCTTTCTTCATAGGCATATATATATATAAGGTATATTCTACGGAAATTTCGCACATCGGCAGACAAATGAGGACATCTGGCACGTACGAGTACTGCAAATGTAGGGATTTATTTATTTTCTGCCAAACACAAGCCCAACATATTTGCATTTTTTGTGCTTTTCTCCCTATTCTGCTATAAATATTAGGTGGCCAGAAAATAAATCTGACAAATATTTGTACCTTTGTCCCACTTATGGTAGGTTCTATAAATTAGCTTGCGATGGGTTTTCGGCTATCGGGTCGTAGTTTTCTATTTATCGTGAGGGAGCATAGCGAGCTACGTGACCGAATGAAACAAAAAGATACGGTGCGAGAGGCGGAAAGACATCCAAGTCCAATAGAAACACCAACCAACCTTTGAAACTAATTTATAGCACCTACCTATAAATAATTGCAAGGAAAGTAACCAAGTTTATTTCAAATAGCACACCATAATATTAGGTGGTATAGGAAAAAACGCGTAAATTCGTCCACGAATTTCCTATACCACCATTATTTTTGACCTCTTGAAACGTATATTCTTCTTTCTCCTTCTGATTTTCCAAAGTTGCTTGGCAACATGGGCACAAACTCCTCCCGCACTGACAACCAACCTTTCGCGCCCCTACATCCCCGAGAAGGGATTGGAGGGACGGCATATTGCGATATGGGGCAGTCATGGACTGTACTACGAACTGGGGAATGCGCGTTGGGAATGGCAGCGCGCGCGTATCATGCAGGCCGTGGAGGACAAGTATCCCACGAGCTATGTGCTGGAATACGTGGCGCCTATGTTGGAGAATGCAGGCGCGAATGTGCTGATGCCCCGCGAGCGCGACACCAACCCTCTAGAAATCATCGTTGACGAAGACGGACAGTTGGCTACGGGCCATTATTCCGAGAAAAACGGCCATCGTAAATGGAAAGAGGGGAATGAGAAGGGTTTCGTTTGGGACAAGGAAGTGTATCTGGATGGCGAGAATCCTTTTGAACGAGGCACGTATCGCCAAGTTTCCACCGTGGAGGCTGGCAAGAGCGAAAGCCATGCTACCTGGACTCCTTCTATCAAGAAAGAGGGTCGCTATGCCGTCTATGTTTCCTATCGCTCGCTGCCCAACAGCGCCACAGACGCCTTATATACTATCCATCACAAGGGCGGCACAACTTCTTTCCGTGTCAACCAACAGATGGGTGGCGGCACATGGATTTACCTCGGCACATTCACCTTCTCCAAGGATGCTGAGCACAAGGTAGTTCTCAGCAATGTATCGGCAGACGAGAAAGCTGTGGTTACGGCGGATGCGGTGAAGTTTGGCGGCGGCATGGGTAATGTGGCGCGCGGTGCGGACGGCAGCCGTGTTTACGACAATACGAAGCGACGCAAGAGCAAAGCCTCTAGCCGTCCCCGCAATGCCTACGAGCCCATTCTCAACCTTTCGCCTGAGGTCAGCGGTGCACCGCGCTGGCTCGAGGGTGCGCGCTACTACCTGCAATGGGCGGGAATGCCCATGAGCGTGTATTCGCCCAGCCAGGGGCAGAACGACTACACGGACGATTACCAATGCCGCGGAGCATGGGTGAACTATCTCGCAGGCGGCTCACGGGTTTACCCGAAAGGCGAAGGCTTACGTATTCCCATTGACTGTTCCTTTGGATTCCATTCGGACGGAGGCGACAAACCTGGCGATGAGTTAGTCGGCACGCTCTCCATCTATACGACAACCTCGCAGGGCGGAAAGTTGGGCGATGGCAGCTCGCGAAGAGCCTGTGCACGATTGAGCGATGCGGTTTACAAGAGTATCATGAACGATGTCTCTCGCCTGATGGAACCTCAATGGCGTGGGCGCAAGAGTGTAGACCGCGGGTACAACGAATCGTCCACGCCTGTGGTCCCTGCCATGCTCCTCGAACTCCTTTCGCACGAGAACTTTGCCGATATGCGTTGGGGACTTGACCCACGCTTTAAGTTTGTCGTAGGCCGTGCCATCTACAAGGGCATACTCCGCTTCATCAGCGCCCGCAATGATACGGACTATGTGGTGCAGCCCCTTCCCGTGAGCCATCTGGCAGCCGTAGTAAACGAAGAAGGCAAGGCGCAAATTTCTTGGCGACCTGTAGAGGACCCGATTGAGCCAACCGCTACGCCCCAAAGCTATATCGTATACCAGCGAACAGGCGATGCCGACTTCGACAACGGCACCCTGGTTCAGGACACCACTTATATATGTACGATTCCCAAGGACAAGGTGGTCAGTTTCCGCGTCGCGGCTGTCAATCAAGGCGGCCAAAGCATGCCCTCCGAGATACTTTCCGTAGGCATCAGCAGCCATTCCGCCGCACCGCCCGTGCTGGTCATCAATGGTTTTACGCGTGTGAGCGGTCCCGACGACTTCGTCAGCAGTGACGACCAGCAGGCGGGCTTCCTCGCTTGGCAAGATGGCGGCGTGCCCGATGGCAGACTGCTGGAATATGCTGGCGCGCAGAAGGAATTTTCCCGCAGCGTGGAATGGACGGACGATGATAGCCCTGGATTTGGTTCAAGCAATGGCGAGTACGAGCAAATGGTCATCGCGGGCAACATCTTTGACTATCCTGCCCTGCACGGACGCTCCATCCTCCGTGCTGGCCACAGCTTCGTATCGCTCAGTCGCGAAGCTGCTTGTTCCATGTCGGATAGTCTCCTTGCCGTCCAATATTCCGTTATTGACTTGATTCTTGGCAAGCAGAAGCAGACGAAATTGGGCCGTCCCAGCGTACATCCCTTGGACTTCAAGACATTTGACGCACCGATGCAACGTCTGCTGACCACATTTTGCCGTGCTGGCGGCAATGTATTTGTGTCGGGCTCGTATGTAGCCACCGACTTGTGGCACAATCCCCTTGCGCCGTCCCTTGAAGGCGACCGCAACTTTGCCCAACAGGTACTGAAATACCAGTGGCGCGACGACAAGGCCAGCACCTGCGGACAAATTCGCGCGATACCCTCACCTCTTCTTTCAGGTGAGTCTAAACACCATCCAATGGCAAATATTTTCGGCTATTGGAACAAACCTAACGAAACCTCCTACGTGGTGGAGTCGCCCGACTGTATCATTCCTGCCGACGCAGCGGCTGTTTCGGCTTTCCGATATGCGGAGGGCGGCAAGCCCGCAGGCATTGTCTTTGGCGGCAATGCCAAGGACCATTGGCGCACGGTGGTTTTGGGTTTCCCCTTTGAGAGTATCTGCTCCTCGGAAGTACGCGATGCGATGATGCAGCAGATTCTCACATTCTTCCAGCCGTAGATTCCCCGCTGCGTCCTCTGCCATCAGCATACAAGAAGGAAGCCTGTCCACGCCCATCCTTCCAAACTCCTCCATAAGGCGAAAGGCATCATCTTTTTTACCTTAATATTTGGGCGGTACGACAGAAATCTGTACTTTTACACGACAAAAACGAATCACAAACATAAACTTCTAATAACCAAACCATGAAAGCATTTGTATTTCCCGGTCAGGGCGCACAGTTTGTAGGTATGGGCAAGGACCTGTACGAGAAGCACCCCTCCGCCAAGAAACTTTTTGAAAAGGCCAACGATATCCTCGGTTTTCGCATCACGGACATTATGTTTGAAGGTACGGACGAGGAGCTGAAGCAAACGAAGGTGACGCAGCCCGCCGTCTTCCTCCACAGCGTTATCAGTGCCCTCTGTTTGGGCGAAGAGTTCCAGCCCGATATGGTGGCAGGCCACTCTCTCGGTGAACTGTCGGCCCTTGTGGCTGCTGGCTGCCTCGATTTTGAGGATGGTCTGCGCCTCGTGGCTGCCCGCGCAATGGCGATGCAGCAAGCTTGCGAGATGAACGCCGGTACGATGGCCGCCATCATCGCTCTGCCCGATGAAAAGGTGGAAGAAATCTGTCAGGAAGTATCAAAGGAAACGGGTGTCGTTGTTGGTGCCAACTACAACTGCCCTGGCCAGCTCGTCATCTCGGGCGAAGTGGAGGCTATCAACGTGGCCTGCTCCCGTCTGAAGGAGGCTGGTGCCAAGCGCGCACTCGTGCTCCCCGTGAGCGGTGCCTTCCATAGCCCGCTGATGCTCCCCGCCCAGCAGCAACTTGAGGAGGCCATCGCCAAGACGACCTTCCACACGCCAAAGTGCCCCGTCTATCAGAACGTGGATGCTCTGCCGCACACCGAGCCCGAAGAAATCAAGCAGAACCTCATCAAGCAACTCACGGCTTCCGTACTCTGGACGAAGGAGGTGCAGAATATGCTTGCCGCAGGTGCAACGGAATTTACCGAGTGCGGCCCTGGCAAGACGCTCCAAGGTATGATTGCCAAGATAGCCAAGGGCGTAGCCGAAGTTACCCTCAAGGGCGTCGGCGAATAAGCCTTGCTTGAAAACAATACAAAAGAACCAGTTATTTAGTGGAGATGAAAACGAAACAGCAGGCACAAACCTGCTGGCGTTTCTCCACTAAATGACTGGGCTTTTTTTTGTTGGCATTTTCCGGAACGCCTCTCCATCCCAACACACACTCAACTCAACTTTCCCTAGATTATACCATCGAATGACCAAAAGCACTTCGACAACTTCCCCCAAAACGTCCGCACAGAAACCTGCCAAGGCGAAGACCGCCTGCGCAACGAAGAAAACCTCCTGCAAGAAGCCCACGGCTAAGAAGCAGACGGCCAAAAAGGCGATTGTGCCTGCTCCCGAACTTACGGGACGTATAATGATTTACCAAGTCCTGCCGCGCCTGTATGGCAACAAGCAGACGGCCAACGTACCCAGCGGCAGCATCAAGGAGAACGGCTGCGGCAAGATGAACGATTTCACCGCTGCCGTCCTCGGCCGCATCCGCCAGTTTGGCTATACCCACATTTGGTACACGGGCCTGCTCGAGCACGCCACGCAGACCGACTATTCGCAATACGGCATTGCCACCGACCATCCCGCCATCGTCAAGGGCCGCGCTGGTTCGCCCTATGCCATCAAGGACTACTACGACATTGACCCCGACCTGGCCGTCAATGTCAACAATCGAATGGCCGAATTTGAGGCCCTGCTCAACCGCACACACGAGGCTGGCCTGCGACTGATCATGGACTTTGTGCCCAACCACGTGGCACGCACCTACCACAGCGATGCCAAGCCTGCCAACGTGCGCGACCTTGGTCAGGACGATGATACAAGCCGTCGCTTCGCACCCAACAATAATTTCTACTACATCACCTCCCAACCCCTGCGCACCGCCAACTTCTGCGACAAGCGTTTTCCCCAGGGACCCTACAAGGAATATCCCGCCAAGGCCACGGGCAACGACCAATTTACCGCCACACCAGGTGTGAACGATTGGTACGAGACCATCAAACTCAACTACGGCCTGGACTATGAGGGCGGTCGCCATCCCCACTTCTACCCTACCCCCAACACGTGGACGAAGATGACCGACATCCTCCTCTTCTGGGCTGGCAAGGGCGTGGATGCCTTCCGCTGCGACATGGCCGAGATGGTGCCCTGCGAGTTCTGGGCATACGCCATTGCCAAGGTGAAGGAGCAATATCCACAGGTTCAGTTTATTGCCGAAGTATATAATCCCGACGAATATCGCAACTACATCCACCGCGGCGGTTTCGACTACCTCTACGACAAAGTGGGGCTCTACGACACCCTCCGCGCCGTCACCCGCGGCGAGGCATCGGCAGCTACCATCACAGGACAATGGCAAAGCACGGACGACATCCACGACCACATGCTCAACTTCCTTGAGAACCACGACGAGCAGCGCATCGCCTCTCCCTTCTTCGCAGACAATGCCCTCCACGCCTTCCCCGCACTGGTCGTATCGGCCTGCATGCGCACCAATCCACTGATGATTTATGCCGGACAGGAGGTGGGCGAACCCGGTATGGACGCCGAAGGATTCAGCGGACAAGACGGACGCACCACCATCTTCGACTATTGGAGCGTGCCCTCACTGCGACGTCTTTCCATGGGCGAATCCTACCTGACGGACAACGAGCGCCATATCTACGACTACTATCGCCGCATCATCAGCCTCTGCAACACCGAGGCCGCCCTGCGCGAAGGCGCATTCTTCGACCTGATGTATGCCAACTACGACCACGCCCACGGCCTCGACCCCAATCTCCACTACACCTTCCTGCGCAAGGCGGGCAAGGAGACCATCCTCGTGGCCGTCAACTTCGGCGAGTATCCAGCCTCCTTCGGCATACGCATCCCTGGTCATGCTTTCGACCACCTGAAGTTGCGCAGCGGAATGTACTATGCCACCGACCTGCTCACAGGCGAACAGCAAACCATCGAGCTCAAGCGCGATGCTGCCACCCACGTCAGCCTGCCAGGCCGCGGTGCTGTGCTGTTGAAGTTCTAAGATACTATTTGGAGGCAGACTCCATCAAAAGGTTTTCCGTGATTGTGCGTTCGTCCGTCACGCTCCCATCGTTTGCAATGGAGCAAGCGGAAGTTGCGAATAGAAGCGATTCTACGCGACCTCTCCAACGGCACGTACACAAAAAAAGGACCGATTGATAGAGCCTGCCTCCCTGTTTTTCCAATCTCAGGTCCGTTATTTTCATTCCACTTAGGCACATTGCCAGCGTTTCACGCTCGTGCAACGCTGGCAATCTCCGACACCAGAACGGAAATGCCCCTAGAAAAAACGGAAAAGTCCTTTTCTGAATCGTCATCTACGCCTGACGCGCCCAATCTCTCAGCCATACTTATGTTTCCTATCAACGAAATTTTCTATTCCCTCCAAGGGGAAGGTTTCTACACTGGGACGCCCAGTATATTCGTCCGATTCTCGGGCTGCAACCTACGTTGTCCTTTCTGCGACACCGAACACCAGACGCACACCATGATGAGCGCGGACGAAATCCTAGCCACCCTCGGCCAATATCCAGCCCAGCGCGTGGTCCTCACTGGTGGCGAACCTTCGCTTTTCGTGACCAGCGATTTCATTGACCGACTCCATGATGCAGGCTACTACGTCACGATTGAAACCAACGGCACGCACCCCGTTCCCGCCAATTTGGATTGGGTCACCCTCTCACCCAAAGACACTTACCTCCCCGCCAGCAGTGCCGCCCAGCCTCTGCTCACCCACTGCGACGAACTGAAAGTGGTCTATAATGGCCAGCCCGTCCCCCTATACCCTCAGATAGAATCACGCCACCGCTATCTCCAACCCTGCGACACGGGTAACGCCACCGAAAACGCCCGCCTCACGGCCGAAGCCATTCAATATTGCCTCGCCCACCCCGAATGGTCGCTCTCATTGCAGACACATAAGTTATTGCACATTCAGTAGAAAATTCCTCTGAGATTTTTGAATTTTCATCCACCGCTTACTATATTCTAGTTGATTCTTAAACAAATTATTTATGAAAAAGCAAATTCTTTATTTCGACATGGACAACGTGCTGGTAGATTTCAAGAGCGGTATAGACGCCACGCCGCCTGATGTTCTTGCACAGTATGCCGATGATGGAAAAGGAAAACCGCACTACGACGACATTCCTGGCATCTTTCTTCGTATGGAACCGATGGCTGATGCCATAGAAGCGGTGGATATTTTGAGCAAGCATTTCGACTGCTACATCCTATCTACCTCGCCATGGAACAACCCCACCGCCCTCTCCGAAAAACTGGAATGGGTGAAGAAATACTTTGGTGAAGTTTTCTATAAGCGAATGATACTCACGCACCACAAAAACCTGTGTATTCAGCCTGGGGCATGGCTGATTGACGACCGCGACAAGCATGGGGCATCAGACTTCGGCGAACACCATATCAAATTCGCATCAGACAAATTTCCCGATTGGAAGTCTGTGGTGAACTTCCTGCTGAAAGAGGATAACCAGGCAAAAAACGTGTAAGGTAACGAGGCTTAGTGAGATAGCCCTAAATTTAAATAAGGTAGGTTCTATAAATTAGCTTGCGATGTATTTGCGGCTATCGTGCCGTAGGTTTTTGCTTTTCGTGAGGGAGCGTAGCGGGCTACGTGACCGAA
>SFID01000161.1 GCA_004555425.1 Bacteroidales bacterium | reverse complement strand
GGCTCAGGGCTACAACGTGAACATCGACCACCAAAGCGACTACTACGGACAACTTGCCGTGCAGGGTCCGGAATCGGAAGCTGTGGTTGAAGAAGTGCTCGGCTTGGCTTGCAAAGAACTGGTGTTCTACACCGTTAAGACTCTTGAAGTGAACGGCGAAACAGTGATTGTGTCGCGCACCGGCTACACCGGCGAAGACGGCTTTGAAATCTACGCTTCGCACGCGCTCATCAACAGCATGTGGGACAGCCTTATGGCAAGCGGACGCTGCAAACCCTGCGGACTGGGTTGCCGCGACACCCTGCGCTTCGAGGTTGGGGTCTGCCGCTCTACGGCGACGAGCTCAGCGACGAGATTTCGCCTATCATGGCTGGCTTGGGCATGTTCTGCAAGCTCGACAAAGAGGAATTCATTGGCCGCGACGCCCTCATCAAGCAGAAGCAAGAAGGCGTGAGCAAACGCCTGCGCGGCATTGAGCTCGAAGGCAACGCCGTGCCTCGTCATGGCTACACAGTGCTCAAGGACGGACAACCAGTGGGCGAAGTAACCACCGGCTACCGCCTGATTTCGGTGGACAAGAGCTGTGCTGTGGCGCTGGTTGACGCAAGCCTGCAAATGGGCGACACCGTGGAAGTGCAAATTCGCAAAAAGACATTCCCTGGCGTTATCACCAAGAAGAAATTCTACGACAAACATTACAAAAAATAATATTTAACCAAATAACAAATAAAACAGACTATTATGGCAACATTTCAAGAAGGTCTCTACTACTCAGAGACACACGAATACGTTAAAGTTGAAGGCAACGTAGCATATATTGGCATCAGCGACTATGCACAACACGCTCTTGGCACAGTGGTTTACGTTGACATGCCCGAAGTTGACGACGAAGTTGAAGCAGGCGAAGAATTTGGCGCCGTTGAAAGCGTAAAGGCAGCCAGCGACCTCATCTCGCCGGTTAGCGGCACCGTTGTTGAAATCAACGAAGCCCTTGAAGACGAACCCGGATTGGTAAACAAGGACGCTTTTGCCAACTGGATTATCAAGGTGGAACTCAGCGACCCATCGCAACTCGACAACCTCATGGATGCCAAGGCATACGAAGAATTCTGCGCCAACGAATAATTTTATTTCATAGCACAATTCATTCACACTCATTGCTTTATGGCATATAAGTATTTTCCACATACCGAGGCCGACATCCAAGCGATGTTGGCCCGTATTGGTGTAACCTCGCTCGACGAGCTGTTTAGCGACGTGCCCGAGTGCATACGTTTCCGCAAGGAATACAACCTGCCCGAGGCAAAAAGCGAGCTCGAGATACGCGAGTTGTTCGCCCGATTGGCTGGCAGCAACAAGCAACTCACCTGCTTTGCCGGCGCCGGCGTCTACGACCACTACACCCCGGCTGTGATTCCAAGCATCGTTGAACGCTCGGAATTCCTCACCTCCTACACCCCTTATCAAGCCGAAATTTCGCAAGGCACGCTTCACTACATCTTCGAATTCCAGTCGATGATGGCTGAGCTCACCGGCATGGCAATCTCCAACGCCTCGATGTACGACGGCACCACCGCCACCGCCGAGGCTGTGCTCATGGCCAATGCCGCCGCCAAGAAAGCCAACAAGGTGCTGGTGTCGTCGACCATCGACCCTCGCACCCTCAACGTGATTCTCACCTATGCACACTTCCACGGCGTGGAAATCGAACTCATCAACGCCGTTGACGGCGCCACAGACCTCAACGACATGCAAGCCCGCCTCGATGCAGGCGGCGTTGCCGGCGTGGTGATGCAGCAACCCAACCGCTATGGCGTGGTTGAAGACTTCACCGGCGTGGCCGACGCTTGCCATGCCAAGAAGGCGATGTTCGTAATCAACAGCGTGGCAGCCGACTTGGCATTGCTGCGCACTCCGGGCGAATGGGGCGCCGACATCGCTGTGGGCGACGTGCAATCGCTTGGCGTGCCGATGTCGTTCGGCGGTCCGTATGCCGGATATATGTGCTGCACCGAGAAACTCATCCGCAAACTGCCGGGACGCATTGTGGGCCGCACCAAGGACACCGAAGGCCGCCGCTGCTTTGTGCTCACCCTGCAAGCACGCGAACAGCACATCCGCCGCGAAAAAGCCACCTCTAACATCTGCTCTAACCAGAGCCTTATGGCTTTGTGGGTGACCATCTACATGAGCCTCATGGGCAAACAAGGCGTGAAAGACGCTGCCCAACTCTCCTACGACGGCGCTCACTACCTGCAAGAGCAACTGCTCGCCACAGGCCGTTTCACCGCCACATTCTCGCGCCCGTTCTTCAACGAGTTCTGCGTTGACTTCAACGGCGACGTCGACGCTCTGCAAAAGCACCTTATTGATAACGGCGTGCTCGGCGGCGTGAAAGTGGACACCAACACCATCATGTTTGCTGTAACCGAACGTCGCAGCAAAGAGGAAATTGACCGTCTTGTTGAACTTATTAAGCAGTTTTAGGCCATGAACAATAAATTATACGGAAATTTGATATTCGAATTGAGCCATCCCGGCACTTGTGGCTACTCGCTGCCCAACAACCGTTTTCCGCATCACGAGGTGCCTGCCGAAATGCGCCGCGCCAACGATGCCGAACTGCCCGAATGCGACGAGATGACCGTGGTGCGTCACTACACCAA
>SFID01000094.1 GCA_004555425.1 Bacteroidales bacterium | reverse complement strand
TCGCGCACCGATAAAGCCAAGAAAATTTCCGCAAAAGCATTTAGAAAATCCGCAAAAGCATCTAGAATTTCCAACTTCCGATGTATTTCTTCCTTTATATGGGCCAAAAAAAGAGGAAAGAACCCCGTGTTTAGGACTCTCTCCTCTTCGCTAGTACAAAGATAATACATTTTTCGCCGAAATGCAAATCGCTTTAACATTTCGCAACACTCTACGAAATGTTAAAAGACGAGTTTTGCATACGCGAGGGCTTGCGATGTGTTATATTACGAGGCCGCGGTCGCTGCGCTCCCTCTGCCTCGTGTCGGTCGCTGCGCGACCTTAGTTTCAACGGCTGCTTTGCAGCCTAGTTTCAACGGAAGCCTGCGGCTTCCTAGTTTCAGTCGGGGACTGCGTCCCCTGGTTTCAACGCAGCCTTACGGCTGCTGGCTCGATAGCATTGATTCGCTATAGGTAGGTTCTATAAAGGTAGGTTCTATAAATTAGTTTCAATGGAAGGTAGGGTTTCTATTCTGCTTGGATGTATTCACGCCTCTCGCGCTGTATCTTTTTGTTTTTCATTCAGTCACGTAGCCCGCTACGCTCCTTTATGAAAAAACAAAATTCTACGGTACAACGGCCGCGAATACATCGCAAGCTAATTTATAAGACCCACCTTAAAGAACCTACCTAAACAAGAAAGGTGAACCCACGAAGAGGTCCACCTTTCTTGTATATGGTAGTATGAGGGTCGGTTGGCTTTGTTGGGGCCGAGCCGCCCTAAGTTGTAGCGATTACTTGCCAATCTTCTTCACACCGCCCTGGATGTAGGGACGACCTGCGGGGGTTGCGCTGAGGCGACGGCCAGAGAGGTCGTAGATGGGAGCAACCTTACCGTTTTGTGTGGCGGCTGCGGCGATGCCTGTGGTAGGGTTTTCGGTGAAGTCGATTTCTACTACGTCGCCCTGAGCGCATTCGATGGTGGCTACACCCTGCTCATCAAAGGTGGGCGTTACTTCTTCACCGTTCACCCAGAACTTGGCCTCGTTGAGTGCCTTGGCGCCATTGAGACTGCGCACGCGGAGAGGAGCGCCAGCCTTGCTGGTGATAGTGGCACGCTGGAGTTTGTTGGCCGTCCAAGTTTCGTCCACGATGAAGTTGCCCTGTGCCTTCAGACCCTTCACAGAACCTTCAGCCCAAGCGGAGGGAAGTGCGGGGAGGAGGGTTACGACGTCGTCGAAGCTGTGGAGGAGCATTTCGGCAACACCGCTGGTGCAACCATAGTTACCGTCAATCTGGAAGGGAGAGTGAGCGTCGAAGAGGTTGTAGTAGCAACCACCATAGTTGCCCATTTCAATCACGTAGGAACCAGAGTGGCGGAGAGCGAGGGTGAGGTTGCGGCGTGCATTGTCACCATCGAGGCAGCGTGCGTAGGTGTTGGTCTGCCAACCCATGGACCATCCCGTCACGTCGCCGTTGCGGGCAATCTGTCCGTTGTAGGCAGCCTGCCAGAGGTTCTTGCCTGCATCGTCGGTTGCATAAGCGCTTACCTGGCTGAAGGGATAGAGGCACATGAGGTGAGAGAGGTGGCGGTGGCCCTGGTCGCTGAGGGGGTAGTTCTTCCACTCAGAAATCATAGTCTTGCCAGCAGAGGTTTCGGTCCAAAGACCCTTGTCGAAGTTTTCGTAGAGGTCGCGGATGGCTTCGATTTGATTGCTGGTGAGCGGTGATTCGCTGCCAAGGATTGCGTGAGCCTGGAAGATTTCGTCGAGGACTTCGTAGCTGGTCTGCTGAGCAAAAGCGGTCACGTCGGTGTTACCGTGCTCGGGCGACCATTCGTTCTTGATTTCCCACTTACCGCGGCTGTCCTTCGTAGCGATGGACTTGGTGAAGAGGGCGCACTGGTACATCACGGGGAGGGCCTTCTTGAGGAATTCCTTGTCGAGGGTGTACTTGTAGTAGCGCCACAGGTGGGTGCAGTACCAAGAGCCACAGGTCTTGATGCGGTTGTTCTCCCAAGTGCTGGTACCGCCAAAGATGTTGTTCTCAACGGCTACCATCCATCCCTGAGCGCCCGACTTCACCTTAGCGGCGAGTTGATACCAGGGCGAGTTGCTGCCCGGTGCACCGAGGTCGAGGATATGGTTGAGGAAGGGCAGGTGCATTTCGCTGAGGTTGGTGGGATCAGCGGGCCAGTAGTTCATCTGCACGTTGATGTCGGCGTGCACGTCGCAGTGCCAGAAGCTGGTGTTGCTGCGGTCGTTCCAGATACCTTGGAGGTTGCTGGGCGCGTGGATGGAGGTGTCGAGGTTGGCACCGATGGTGAAGTAGCGGCCATACTGGAAGTAAAGGGCTTCGAGGAAGAGGCCGTCCACGCTCGTCTTGTTCTGCGCCTGTGCGTTGTAGAACTTGATGAGGTTTTCAGTGGTCATAGTGCTTTCGCCGCCGAGATTGAGGTCAACGCGGCCCATGAGTTCCTCGTGCTTAGCCATGTGGTCGGCGAGGAGATTCTCGTAGCCCTTGGCAACGGCTGCGCTGATGCGGCCCTGTACCTTTTCGGCCAACTGAGCGGTGGTTTCGCCCGATTTGCAAGTAGCCTTGGTGGCATCGTAGTCCGTGGCGGCTGCCATGACGATGTACATATAGGTAGCATCGGATACTTCGATACCCGTCTCTGCCTGACGCTTCTGACCGTCGGTCACGATTTCGAAGGCAG
Organism: Bacteroidales bacterium; assembly: GCA_004555425.1. Classification (GTDB taxonomy): domain Bacteria; phylum Bacteroidota; class Bacteroidia; order Bacteroidales; family Bacteroidaceae; genus Alloprevotella. The sequence continues at coordinate 8,134 of SFID01000094.1, read as the reverse complement.
CGTTGTAACTAACGATAGCCATGCCGCCGCTGAAGCTTGCGCCCGTTTCTGTGTAAGTCACTGCGCCTGCGCCAATCTGGCCGTCGGGCTGGAAGCTCACGAGGAGTTTCAGTTTGTCGTTACCCTTGGCTTCGTAGTGAGCTACGAGCACCTTGTCGGTGGCCGAAGCGAAGTAGCGACGCGAATATTGCGTCAGCATGTCAGTGCTCTTGTACTCAACGCCGCCCACACCGCTCATGATGTCGAGGTAGCGGGCGTAGTCCTGCACGGGCTTGCTTTCGTCGGTTCCTTCGGAGAATACGCCGCTCATATCGGTCACTTCGATAGAACCGAAGTTCTGGAAGTAGCCCTGGTTGCTGTTAGTATTGTTACCAGCCCAGAGGGTCTTTTCGTTGAACTGGATGTTGTCCATCTTGACAGCACCTTGGAAGGTAGCGCCGAGTTGTCCGTTACCTACGGGCAGTGCATATTCCATCCAAGTGTCGCTCACGCCCGTCTTAGAGGCAGGCACGTCGTACCAGAGTGTCCACTTGCTGACCCAGTCGGGGCGTGTACCCTTGTTAACCTTGCCAAATTCGCTGTAGAACACGTCGGGATAGTCGGCGAGGTTGACTTCGGTGATGAAAATCTTCGAGCCTTGGTCACCCGCCACGGAGGCTGTGCCCCAGAAGGCGAGCCAGTTGTCGCGGTTGTTCATCCAGTTGTTCGAACCGTTCACTTTGATGTAGGAAGGATTAGCCGTGCCGCCACCGAGGTTGAAAGTACCGGCATAAACGATGCCGTAGGAGGTATCATCCTTGCTAACCATGGTAGCGCGAGCGCTAGCCTCGCTACCCTTCATACCGAGCACCTTGCTCAGACCCGTGCTGTAGTTGTAGATGCGATAAGTGCCGTTGCCTGCACTCTCGAACCACCAGAGGCCCTTGTTGTCGCGGGGCTTGAGGGTGTTGCGGAGGTGAAGGTTGCCGCCCTCAACGTATTCGGAATTGAGGGAGATGTAGCCGCCCTTACCGTTCTGCATGGTGTAGAACTTCGTAGCAGCATCGAGGTAACTCACGTAAATAGTCTTGTTGCTGATGGTAACGACAGCAATCTTGCCAAGCACGGTAGCAGCCGTAAGGTCTGCGCTGGTCAGTTTCAACTCAGTTTCAATGCTGGAGCCATTGCCATAATTCTGGCCGCCAAAGGAAACGCCTGCGCTGGCTTCTTCCGTACCCAGCACTACTACGCTGTAAGCAGCAGCGACGGGGGTAGCCTCTTCAATCTTGTACTTGTTACCCGCGTCTGTCGTAGTCCAATTGTTGACCACAATACCAGCAGCCATCTGGCCACGTTCTTGCGAGTTCATACCATTGGTACCGAGCATCAGTTTCCAAGGATAGTTGGCATCGCTAACCTTCTCCATGCGGAACATAGCGTTAGGTTCGCTGCCGTAGGTACCGTCGCTGTTGACGTACTTCTCAGCACCGACGCTGTAGAGGTAGTAGTTCTCTCCAATCTTTTCGATGCGGAATTGCTGGTTGGGGTCTGTGTTGTCCTGCGTAACGTTGCCCACAGACGTACCTGTGCTACCACAGATTTGATTGGGCACACTCTCGCTGTACAACAAGAACGCACGCGCACTTGTGATGGTGTAAACCTTGTCATTGCGGAGTTGACTCTGTTCTGTCACCTGCTGCGCCCATCCTATACTCATAGTACAGAAGAAGGCAAGCAACATTAGAATCTTGTTTCTCATAAGGTAATAAATAATTAAGGTATATAGATAGGTTGGTTGATGCGATTGAAGTGGCGGCATCCCTTGTTGGAAAAGATTTTTGGCTGCAGGAGAGACGTTTCTCGTTGCAGACGAAACGCGGCGTCCTATTTGCGCCACTTTTCCAACGGCAGGATTTATCCGAAGGAGATCACTGCGCCAGCGCCGTTGGGGTCGGTGTCAATAGTGATGGCCACGTTGCCTTTGGCTTTGTTCTTGATATCGCCGAGGATTTCTTTGCTGCGCTTGTAGGTCGGTGTGAGTTCCACCATGGAGATAACTTCTTCGTTGTCGAGGTCGTTCAGGCCGAAGAGATATACCTTCGGGCGGCGCTTTTGTCCACTCTTGGAATTGGCTGGGCCATAGAAATTTTCGCGACGCTCGTCGTTTTCTTCCTGACGCTCGTTGGCGCGCTTGCGGTTGAGCGCTTCTTCTTCATCGAGTTTCTCCTTCATGCCCGGCACATTATTGATGCCGAATCCTGTGGCAAGGATAGTAATCTTGACCTTCTTATCCAGTTCGGGCAGGGTGCTCAATCCCCATTTCGTTTCGACATCTTCGTGGAAGCGCGACATAAATTCATGCACCTCGTTCATTTCTTCCATCATGAGCATATCGCCTTCCTTTTCGGCGCAGAAGGAGATGGAGAGCAGCACCTTCTTGGAATTATAAATGTCGTTGTTGTTGAGCAACGGCGAATTGAGAGCGTCCTCGAGTGCCTTTGTCACACGATTTTCGCCCTCGCCATAACCCGTACTCATAATGGCCACGCCGCCGTCCTTGAGGACAGTGCAGACATCGCGGAAGTCAAGGTTGATAATGCCGTGCATCGTGATGATTTCGGCAATGCTTCTTGCGGCGATGGAGAGCGTATTGTCGGCTTTCTCAAAAGCAGAGAGAACGTTGAGGTCGGGATAGATTTCGCGCAGACGCTCGTTGTTGATGACGAGGAGGGCATCTACGTGTTTGGAGATTTCCTCCACGCCATCGAGGGCCTGGTCAATTTTGCGATTTCCCTCAAAGAGGAAGGGAATAGTGACGATGCCGACCGTCAGGATGCCCATGTCTTTGGCTTCGCGTGCAATGATGGGTGCGGCGCCTGTGCCTGTACCGCCGCCCATGCCGGCTGTAATGAATACCATCTTCGTTCCGTCGTTGAGCATCTTGCGGATTTCCTCCACGCTTTCCTCGGCGGCTTCGCGAGCGCGTTCGGGTCTGTTGCCTGCGCCGAGACCTTCCTTGCCCAACTGGAGACATACGGGAACGGGAGAATCCACGAGCGCTTTCGAGTCGGTATTGCAGAGTACGAAGTTGACTTCATGAATGCCTTCGCGATACATGTGGTTGACAGCGTTTCCGCCGCCGCCACCCACGCCGATAACCTTGATAATGGAGGGCTGCGTGCTGGGCACGTCCATGTCTATGAGTAGATCTTTATTTTGTGTCATTTGGGGTTAATTCTAATAATTCGTACAATGAAGGTAGGTTGTAGAGTCGGTGCAAAGATTCGTTTCGATTTGCAGGTTCTACTTTCGATTTTCGCTTAGGTCAAGCGAAACGGCCATACCTACTTGTTATCGTTTTCGTCCTTCTTATCAGATTGCTGTATCACCTGGTTTTCGTCCTCTTCGTTCACGAGGTTGTTGAGGAAGTCCTTCATAGATTTAAAGAAGCGGCTACGCTTTGCGCGCTTGCGTTGTTTTTCTTCTTCTTCGCGTTGGCGCTCCTCCTCTTCCAGACGCAGGCGTTCGGCTTCTTCGGCAGCGGCTTTTTCTTCCTCAGCCTTGCGTGCGGCTTCTTCGGCTTTGCGCTGGCGTTCCTGTTCGAGGAAGAAGTCGTTTTGGTTATCGCCTATTTCTCCGCCGCAGCAGTTGATTTCTGCTTCGTCAATGATAGAGAGCACGGCGTTGTAGGAACCGTCGGCATTGAAGTCTGCGATATTGGTGCGCGCTTGGAGGCGTGTTTTGCCCAAGGAGCGCAGTTTGGAGAAGTTGGTATATTCGTTGAAAGCCTTTTCGATGTTGGGCATCTTGGCAGCGCCGCCCGTCACCATGATACCTGCGATGAGTTGCGAACTGTTGTATTTGCTCAACTGGATTTGGTTTTCCACGTTGCGTATGATTTCCTCCATGCGCGATTCGATGAGGCCGCAGAGTTCGTCATGGTTGATGATGCGTCCGTCTTCGAGTTTGATGGCGGGCTGCTCCTCGTCGCTGAAGTTGCTATAGGCAGTGCCGTAGGTCAGTTTGAGGCGTTCGGCTTCGGCATCCTCGATTTGCAGGGAGGCAATGTCGCGGTTGATATTGGCACCGCCGAGGGGGATAACGGCCATGTGGCGGAGGAGGTTGTTCTTATAGACGGACACGCTAGTGGTTTCGGCGCCCATATCTACGAATACGCAACCACTGCGCTTCTCGCTTTCGGACAGCATGGCGTTGGCGAGCGAAAGGACCGTGATGGGCATACCTGCGATGCCGATGCCGGCTTGGCGGAAGCAGTTGTTGATGTCCTCGCAGATGGAGGAGTTGGCCACGATATTGAGGAAGTGGCCCTCAATGCTCTCGGTCTGCACGCCCACGGGGTCGAGGAGTTGCTGGGTGCCGAGTTTGTATTCTTGGGGAATGACAGAGAGGATTTCGCGCTCGGGTGTGCTGGCTGCGAGGTTGGTATCGGCCATGCGCTCAATGATCTCGCTGGTCACGATGGTTTTGCCAGGGAAATCGCGGAGCACCTTGTTGGGCACGGTGTGCATACCCATGCCGCCGATGCCCACATAAACGTGGCTGATACGTTTCTGCAGTTTTTTCTCCAGTTTTTCTTTGATGTTGGTGATGCACTGCGTCATTTTGTTGACGTTGTTGATGCGTCCCTTGCGGATGAAGTTCTCCGCAGGTTCCTGTGCGCAGGCCAGCACTTGGATAGCGCCATCGGGCTGCTTGCGGCCGGCCAAGGCGGTCACCTTGGACGATCCCAGCTCAATCGCCACTATAAAATTGTCTTCTTTTGCCATAACTATGTCTTATATATATATTATCGGTATAGGGGATGATGAATCTTTTGAAAAGCGGTTGTTCGCCGACTAATTGCCCGCTGCGGCAGGTGCTGCTGGTTTGGCCGCGGCCTTTGCAGGCGCTGCTGGCGTGGCAGCCGTCTTAGCAGGTGCTGCTGGTGTGCCCGTTGCGGGGTTAGCGGTTCCTGTTGCTGTATGCTGTGCGGTGGAGTCGGCTGGTGGTGCAAGGACGGGCAATTTCTTCTCGGGTGTGACAAAGCGCGGGTCGCGCTCGGCCACCACCTGATTGTAGAACTCCACGCTCACGCTCTTGTACGTGCTCCATCCCACGTTGGGGATGACCTTCTCGTAGAAGGCGCGCAGGTGTTCAAACTTGCTGGCGATACTGTCGGACGTGCCGAAATGGATGACCATGTCGCCGGCCACTCGGGTGTAGAGGTCCATCTTGCGGTCTGGGCGCACGTAAATCTGGGTGACGAGGTCATCCCAGAAGGGGTTTGCGCGCAAGTATTTGGCCATTTCCAGGAGGTGTTGGCGCACGAAGGCGGTGTCGATATGTCCCGAGGCCACCACGAGGTTGGCGTTGTATTGCCGCTCAACCATTTTGAGGCCGTCTTCGTCAATGTAGTAGGCATCGCGTCCTTCGGGCATCACGCGCAGGATGGGCAGGCGCTGCGTCACGTTGAGGTTGACGATGCCGTTGGGCGACTTATAGCATTCCACGCTTTTGATGAAACTGTTGGCTTCAAGGGTCTTGATGATTTTCTGTCCATCAACAGAGTCCATCAGCAGGCCAACGGGGTCGAGCTGGGCCGTTTTCAGCAGTCGGCACACCTCGTCAACGGTGATAAAGCCCGAGTGCAGGGTGTCGGTGAAGGTCACCTGCACGCCCGTACATACGGTAGGGTCTTCCTTGCCCGTGGTGCGGATGAAGGCATAGATGAGGTAGCCTGCCAGAACGACGATGAGCAGCAGTTTGAATAGGGTTTTCATTCGTTTTCTTCGTAGTTTGGAAGGGGGAGGTAAGTCTTACTGCTGCTCAAGCAGGAGTTGTTTGATAGCGGGCACCTGGTTGTCAAGGTCGCCAGCGCCGAGCACAACGAGCACATCGTAGTGGCCCTGTCGCAGGATGGCCTGCACATCTTTCTTCTGGCAGAGTTGTTTCTCCATATCGGGGCGCAGGGCATCGTAGATGAGTTGGCTGCTCACACCCTCAATGGGCAGTTCGCGCGCGGGATATATTTCGGTGAGTATCACCTCGTCGAGCAGGGAGAGCGCCTCGGCAAATTCGCGATAGAAGTCACGGGTGCGCGTGTAGAGGTGGGGCTGGAAGATGGCGGTTATCTTGCGGCCGTCAAACACCTCGCGCAGGGAGAGGATGCTCTGGCGTATTTCTTCTGGATGGTGGGCGTAGTCGCTGAGGAACACGAGGCTGTCGGTCTTGATCTGGAAGTCGAAGCGGCGGTCCACACCAGCGAAGGTGGCCATGGCTTCTCGAATCTCGTCGGCCGTAGCACCTGCCACCTGTGCCAAGGCCATCGCAGCGATGCCGTTGTCGATGTTGATGCTCACGGGCACACCCAGTTCCACGCCTTCAATATTGCCCAGCGGCGATACGAGGTCGAACGTGATACGTCCGCCGCCAATGCGCAGGTTTTCGGCATGGAAGTCGCCCTCGTGGCGGCCGTAGTCGTAGCGGCGCACACCAGTCTGCAACCGCTCGTCAATCTCCACACCGCGGGCCACAATCAGCGCGCCGCCCTGCTGCACCAGGCTGGTGTAGTGGGCAAAACTCTCCTTGTAGGCCTCCACGGTGCCGTAGATGTCGAGGTGGTCGGCATCGGCAGCCGTGATAACGGTGGCGTAGGGACGGAGTTGGTGGAAGGAGCGGTCGAACTCGTCGGCTTCGATGACCACATACTCGCTCTCGCTGTTGAGCAGGTAGTTGGTGCCGTAGTTCTTGGTGATACCGCCAAGGAAGGCGTTGCAGCCCACGTGGCTCTGGTGCAGGAGGTGGGCCAACATAGACGTTGTGGTGGTCTTGCCGTGCGTGCCAGCCACACAGAGACCCTTCATACTGCGCGTGAGCAGGCCCAGCACATAGGCGCGCTTCTGAATCTCGAAGCCTTGGCTGCGAAACCACGCCATTTCCTGGTGGTCGGCGGGGATAGCCGGGGTATAAACCACGAGGGTGTGGGCGGGATTGCGGAAGGCCGCGGGAATGATTGCGGGGTCGTCGGTATAGTGTATCTGTGCGCCTTCTTCGGTAAGACGGCGGGTGAGTTCGGTTTCCGTGCGATCGTAGCCGCCAACGGGAATGCCTTGGGCCAGATAGTAGCGCACGAGCGCGCTCATTCCGATGCCGCCGGCACCTATGAAATAGATGGATTCTAACTGTTGCATGTGTTGTTCAACTATTTTATCTAGAGCGACTTGTCGGCCCGCTCAGGCATACCCCAACCTAATTCCCAAGGAGGTTTTGAGCAAGCGTGCAAGCGCATGTCGCCATTATGTCGCAAAGTTAGGAATAATTTTTGTTTTTGACAGAAGTTTCCCCTTCGTTTTTTGAACAACTGGGATTTTGTGGAAGATTCGGAGTTGCGGTGGCCTGTGAGACGTTGCATCCTTGGAGTGGCGGCGGCCTGCCGCGGGCCTGTTCGCTTTGGCAGACCTGCAGCCAGAGCCAGCGTTTCAACCAAGAAGCCGCAGCCTTCCGTTGGGGGCTGAAACGAAGTTGTTCTCGGCACTGTTGAAACGAAGAGCGCAGGGCAATCTACACGAGGGCCGAAGTGGCGCACCGACTTCAGCCCTCGTAAAATAATACATCGCGAACCCTCGCGTGTGCAAAACTCGTCTTTTAACATTTCGCAGGTTGTTGCGAAATGTTAAAGCGATTTGGTTTTCGGCGGAAAATGTATTATCTTTGTACTAGCGAAGAGGAGAGAGCCCCAAACACGGGGTTCTTTCCTCTTTTTTTTGGCCATTATAAAGGAAGAAATACATCGGAAGTAGAAAATTCTATATGCTTTTGCGGATTTTCTAGATGCTTTTGCGGAAATTTTCTTGGCTTTATCGGTGCGCGAATTGACGATGTAGCGTTTTTTTCGCGGCCGAAAATATAAAAGATATTAAAAGTTTTCGCGCGAAAAAAGCTTGGATTTAACATTTCGGGTAACTACTCAGGTCGTTCTAGATTGCGAGACAACGTGTGGTACTGCGGTGTGCGGTATTTATTTTAACACGAATCATACGAATCTTTCTAATTGCGCGGGGTTAACCTCCAACAAGGAAACAATTTGATTCGTGTTTCTTTAACACGAATCTTTCGAATCTTACTAATTGAGCGGGGTAACGACCCGACTAGAACC